>JBEIDZ010000007.1:0-19785 GCA_040383215.1 Paracoccaceae bacterium
CGCTAGGAGCCAGGCGGCGGGCGTCAAGGACGTGCCTTTGAAGCTTGGCCCTCGGGCCGATCGCCGGCTGCGCTGGCGTGAAGCCGGGCGAGGGCGCGGCGCAGATCGTCCTGCAGGGCGGTGAAGGGATGGGTGGCTGTCACACCCGCGCGGCCGACCAGGACGTAATCCCAACCGTCGAGGCCTGATTCGGGCAGGACGAGGCGGGCGACCTCGCGCAGGCGGCGGCGGGCACGGTTGCGGGCAACGGCGTTGCCGACCTTGCGCGAACAGGTGATGCCGAGCCTGTAACCCGAAACCGGTTCCGTGTCGCTGCGTTTGCGGGCCTGCAGCAGGAAAGCCTGTGCGGAATGCCGGGCTGCGCCTGCGGCGCGCAGGAAATCGCTGCGTGCGGTGAGCGTCGCGGGTTTGCCGAGGCGGCGGGGGGCCGCACCGGTTGGCCCCGGTGAACTGCCGGTCAGCCGGGCCGGGCGCACGCCGGGGGCGGGACCGGTCGTCAGGCGCAGAGCACCTTGCGACCGCGGGCGCGGCGCGCGTTGAGGATCTTTCGGCCGTTCTTTGTCGCCATGCGGGCGCGGAAACCGTGACGGGCCTTGCGGACGCGGTTGGATGGCTGGAATGTGCGTTTCATCGCGGCGGTTCCCTGGCTTCGGGCCTTTGTGACACCGGTCACCTGCGGATTCGCAGGTGGCGGGCATTTGGCTTGACAAGTGGGAGGCATTAGATGGAGCCGGAAGGGCTGTCAATCCGGTCAGGGGGTCCGGCGGGTCCACGTGCGGCGGAGAGGACCATGGCAGCCCCGGACCACAGGGTGCCGGATCGCCCGGTGGCAGAGGACAGGGCAAGCCATCGTGATCCGGCTGCCGTACCGCCGCGGTGCGGCGCCGGCGGGACTGGGCATCGGGCCGGGGAGTGCCTGCAGTGACGACGACGGCGGGACGGGGAACGCAGGGTTGGGCGAAGCGGCTGCCGCTTGTGATCGTGGCGGTTGCCGCCATCGCCGGCACCCTGTTCCTGCGGGATGTCCTGAGCCTTGATTCGCTGGCGGCACATCACACCGCCCTGATGGCTTTCCGGGATGCGCATTACGGTCTGACGCTGGTCCTTTTCCTGGCAGCTTATGCGGCAATCGTGGCCTTTTCCGTGCCGGGGGCGACGGTGGCGACATTGGCGGGGGGGTTCCTCTTCGGTGTCTTTCCGGGCACGGTCTGGAATGTTGCGGCGGCGACGACAGGTGCCTGCCTCCTGTTTCTGGCCGTGCGTGCGGGACTGGGAGAGCGGCTGGCGGCTCGGCTGGATGCAGCGGACGGACAGATCGGGCGGATCAAGGCGGGCCTTGACGCCAACCTGTGGCCGATGCTGCTGCTGCTGCGGCTTGTCCCGGTTGTCCCGTTCTTTGCGGCGAACCTCATCCCTGCGCTGCTGGGCGTCGGGTTTGTCCCCTTTGCGGTGACGACGCTGATCGGGCTCGTTCCGGGCACGCTGGTCTATACAGCGGTCGGAGCGGGGCTTGGCGAGGTGCTGGCGGCCGGCGGACAGCCCGACATGGGGGTCATCTTCAGACCGGCGGTGTTGCTGCCGATCCTGGGACTATGTCTGCTGGCCGCGCTGCCTCTGGCGGTCAGGTGGTGGCAGGGGAGGCGCGGATGAACAGCATCACGACCGACCTGTGCGTGATCGGGGCCGGGTCGGGCGGGCTTTCGGTCGCGGCCGGGGCGGCGCAGCTTGGCATCCGCGTGGTGCTGGTCGAGGGGCACCTGATGGGGGGCGAATGCCTGAATTCAGGCTGCGTCCCCTCCAAGGCGCTGATCGCGGCGGCGCGGCGTGCCGAAGCGGTGCGGCGCGGCGGACCCGGGGTGGCGGGGCGGGAACCGGAGGTCGATTTCGGGGCTGTGAAGGACCATCTGGTCGATGTGATTGCCGCCATTGCGCCGATGGACAGCGCCGAACGGTTCACTGGGCTGGGCTGTGTGGTGATCCGGGACTGGGGGCAGTTCGTGTCGCGCAGCGAATTGGTCGCGGGCGATGTCACGGTGCGGGCCCGGCGATTTGTGATTGCCACGGGTTCGCGTCCCGTCATGCCGGACGTGCCGGGAATCCGTGAGGTCGGAGCGCTGACGAACGAGACGGTCTTTGACCTGAGGGAAAGGCCGGAGCATCTTCTGGTGCTGGGTGGCGGTCCGATGGGGCTGGAACTTGCGCAGGCCCATCGGCGGCTGGGGTGCCGGGTGACGGTGGTCGATGGTGGCGCAGCCCTGGGCCGGGAGGACCCGGAGGCCGCGGCGCGCCTGATCGCCCGGCTGCGCGGGGAAGGGATCGACCTGCGCGAAGGCGTCCGGGTGGACCGGGCCGAGCGCAGGGGCGACGCCGTGCTGCTGCATGTTGCAGGGCAGGCCATTGCGGGGTCGCATCTTCTTGTCGCGGCAGGGCGGGTGCCGAATCTCGAAAGGCTCGACCTTGGTCGCGCCGGCGTGGCCGCCGACGGACGTGGCGTCAGGGTGGATGCCGCGCTTCGGTCGGTGACGAACCGGGCTGTCTTTGCGGTGGGCGATGCGGCGGGGGGCGGGGCGACGCATGTCGCAGGTTATCACGCTGGCATCGTGGTGCGTCAGGCGGTGCTGGGAGTGCCCGCGCGCGTCAGGACAGGGCACCTGCCGCGGGTGACCTTCACCGACCCCGAACTGGCCCAGGTCGGCCTGACCGAAGCCGAGGCGCGTGCGCGCCATGGCAGGCGGCTGGACGTCGTGCGGGTGGATTTCACCGAGGTCGACCGGGCCGTGGCCGAGGGGCGGACCGAAGGGATGGCCAAGGTGATGGTCGTCGCCGGCCGCCCGGTCGGCGCCACGATCCTGGCGCCCCAGGCCGGCGAACTGATCGCGGTCTGGGCGGTTGCGATCGCAAACAGGCAGAAGATGACCGCGCTGGCACGCACGGTCTTTGCCTATCCGACATTGGGAGACGTTCACAAGCGTGTGACAAGCGCCTATCTTGGCGCAAAGTTATTCCGGAGCGCAACGGTGAAGCGGCTGGCAGGCCTCGTACAGCGATGGTTTCCGTGAACCGGCGGGTTGGCCCATGCTGAATACGCTTTCAGGTCGGTTCCTGATCCTGACGACCGTGTTCGTCATGCTGGCAGAGGTGCTGGTCTTTGTGCCGTCCGTGGCGCGTTTCCGTGAAAACTATCTCGAGACCCGGCTGGAGCGGGCGCAGATCGCATCGCTGGCCGTGCTGGCGGACGATGTGCTCGACCCCGAGATCGAGCAGGAACTGCTGGCCAATGCCGAGGTGCTGAACGTCGTGCTGAGGCGCGATGAAGTCAGGGAACTTGCGCTGTCCTCGCCGATCCCCTCGCCGATCCATGCGACCTACGATCTGCGCGACACGGCGGGTCTGAAGCTGATCCGCGATGCGATGGCGACGCTTTTCGACCCGGAGGACAGAATCATCCGGGTGATCGGCAATCCGGTGCGCGACGGCGGTCTGCTGATCGAGGTCACCATGGAATCCGGGCCCCTGCGCAGGGCGATGATCAGTTACGGGATCAATATCCTGATCCTGTCGGCGCTGTTTTCGGTTGCGACAGCGGGTCTGCTGTTCGTTGCGGTGCGGATGTTGCTGGTCAGTCCGATCAAGGGTGTCGTGGCGGCGATGCAGGACTATGCCCGTGCGCCCGAGGATGCCCGGCGCATCATCGCGCCGCAGGCGAGCGTCCAGGAACTGCGCGAAGCGGAAGAGGCGCTGCAGTCGATGCAGACCCAGCTCACACAGGCGCTGCGGCAGAAGGAAAGGCTGGCACAGCTTGGAGGGGCGGTTGCCAAGGTCAGCCACGACCTTCGCAACATCCTGACTTCGGCGCAGCTTTTCGTGGACCGGATCGGAGGGTCGGAGGACCCGGCCGTGCGCCGGCTTGCGCCCAAGCTTGTCGGCTCGATCAGGCGGGCGGTGACCTTGTGCGAATCGACGCTCGCCTTCGGCCGCGCAGAGGAGCCGCCTCCGGCGCTCAACCTCGTGCAGCTGGCCTCGGTCGTCGCGGAGGTGATCGACGGCGAACGTCTTGCCGCGGGCGAACACGATATCTCGATTGCCGAGGATGTCCCGGCGGGACTGACGATCCGTGCCGACGGCGAGCAGCTTTACCGGGTGCTTCTCAACCTTGTCCGCAACGCGCGGCAGGCGATCATCGCCAGCGGGAAGGCCGGCGAGATCTGCATTGCCGCGGAGGAAGAAGACGACACCTGGCGGATCACGGTGAGCGACACGGGACCGGGGTTGCCGCCGAAAGCCAGGGAGCATCTTTTCCAGCCTTTCCAGGGCGGCACGACGAAAGGCGGGGCCGGGCTTGGCCTGACGATCGCGGCCGAACTGGTGCGCGGGCATGGCGGACGGCTTGAACTTGAACGGACCGATGACATGGGGACGGTCTTCGCCATCGTTCTGCCCAAGGCGGCGGAGCGGTTGGCCACGGCGGCGGAGTGACCCGTCAGGGGTTGCAAATGCCTTCGGGCGCGGCTATCTGCGGCGCGACCTGCGGACTGGTAGCTCAGTTGGATAGAGCACTTGACTACGAATCAAGGGGTCAGGGGTTCGAATCCTCTCCAGTCCGCCACATTCCAGCATAAGCCGTTGATGAATATTGGTGATTTTCGGTGGCTTTCTGGCGCCCCACCATTTGCCGCACCAATGAGCTGACGCTGCCACCCCTTCCGTGCTCCCGTTGCGCATCCGCATGCCGGTCCCCTGTATGCGGAGATTCGCGCCATGTTCGACCTGACAGACCTCCCCGACCTGCCCGCCGTGCCTTGCGCCCATCCCCACCCGGACAGCCCGATCCGGGGGCATCATGCGGCATGGGTCGCCGCCAAGGCCATGCTTGAGGCTCTCCCGCCGGGGCGCGCTGGGGGTGAGAGGGCAGCATCGCAAAGACGGAGATCGGGCCGACTTCGACAAAGCCGCGATGGAAGACGATCGTCTCGTCGGGTGGGCGCGGGGGCAGGCACCCGATCCGGCTCGGGCGGCAGCCGAACGGGCAGACCGGCATCGCATCCTGTCCTCGCGGGCGGCATCGGAGACCGAACGCTATCGCACCAACCTGACGCTGTAGCTCAAGTCCATGATGCAGGAGCTCTCCGGGCGAACTTGCGTTCGAGAGTGATGCGATGGCACTGGCCGTCAGATGGAACGCGTTGCATCAGCCTTGTCTTCTTGTTTCAGCATGCCTCCGGGCAAGATCGGATGGTGTGATGGTGCGATGACACGATCAGCTATGGTCTGCACGGCGCCCCTTGGAGCAGGGCTATGCCAAGTCAGCAGAACGATCCGGAAGCGAGACGGAAGATCGAAGGAATGAAAAGGTGTCACTGAAACGTCGCTAAGCTGTCACCTGCCCGATTCGAGACCAGACTATCCGGACCCCCAGGCAAGGGGGTGATATGTTCGAAACCGTCGACCTGACAAAAACCTTTGGCGCCAATACCGCGGTCGCGCGGGCCACAATCCGCATCGACCGCCCCGCCTTCGTGGGCATCATCGGTCGCTCCGGCGCGGGTAAGTCCACGCTTCTGCGCATGATCAACCGCCTGACCGACTCCACGTCGGGCCGCGTCCTATGGAAGGGCGAAGACATCACGGGGCTGCAAGGTCGTGCCGTCCGCGTCTGGCAAAGCCAATGCGCGATGATCTTCCAGCAGTTCAACCTGGTCCCGCGCATGGATGTCGTCTCAAACGTCCTTCACGGAACGTTGGCACGCCGTTCCACGCTCTCGACGCTCTTCAACCTCTACCCGCGAGACGACATCCACCGCGCCATCGACATCCTCGCCCGCCTCGGCATCGCCGAACACGCGCCCAAACGCGCCGAGGCGCTCTCGGGCGGCCAGCAGCAGCGCGTCGCCATTGCCCGTGCGCTCATGCAGGACCCCGCGATCATCCTCGCTGATGAACCCATCGCCAGTCTCGACCCGATGAACGCGCAGGTCGTGATGGACGCCCTCCGTCGCATCCATGACGAAGACGGCCGCCTTGTCATCGCCAACCTCCACACGCTCGACACCGCGCGGCGCTATTGCGACCGCGTGATCGGGATGCAGGCGGGCCGCATCGTCTTTGACGGGACGCCAGACCAGCTGACCGCGGGTGTCGTCCGCGACATCTACGGCGCGGGAGCCGACTTCTCGGAACAGATGACGTCGACCGCCCTTCCCAGTGTCCGAGCAGCCCCCGCCAACTCACTCACCGTAGTGGAAAAGCTCGGCGCCGCCGCCTGGCCCTGATCCCTGTCCCTTTCCCGCCCGCAGTCCCGCGGGCATCAACCCGGAGACCGACGATGAAGCCCATCCTCGCACTTGCCCTTGCCACGGCTGCGCTTGCCGCCCCTGCCTTTGCGCAGGATGCGATCACCGAATTCCGCATCGGCCTGCTTGGCGGTGAAAACGCCCAGGACCGCCTTGCCTCCAACGAATGCCTGCGCACCTACGCCGAAGAGGCGCTCGGCGTGCCGGTCTCTCTCTTCGCCCCGGCCGACTACAACGGCGTCATCCAGGGCCTGCTCGGCGGCACGCTCGACATGGCCTGGCTCGGCGCCTCGGCCTATGCCGCCGTCTACCTCGAAAACGCCGACGCCGTCTCTCCGGTCCTCGTCAAGACCAACCTCGACGGCTCCTTCACTTACTACTCCATCGGCTTTGCCCGCGCCGATTCAGGGATCGCCTCGCTTGACGACATGAAGAGCAAGGTCTTCGGCTTTGGTGATCCGAACTCCACCTCGGGCTATCTTGTCCCGCTCGTCGAAATCCCTGCCGCGGGCTATTCGATGACCCCGGGCGAGTATTTCTCCGACGTCGTCTTCACCGGCGGCCATGAACAGACCATCGTCGCCGTCGCCAACGGCGATGTCGACGCTGGCGTCACCTGGGCCGACGGTCTGGGCAACTGGGCCGACGGCTACAACTCGGGCGCGCTGCGCAAGGCCGTCGATGCCGGCCTTGTCGACATGAACGACCTTGTCGAAATCTGGAAGTCGAGCCCGATCCCCGAAGGCCCGGTCGTGCTGCGCAACGCGCTCCCCGACGACGTCAAGGTCAGGATGACCGAGCTTGTCGCGAACCTTCACACGACCGATGCCGAATGCGCCTACGGCGTCGCCGCCGGCGAAACCGCAGGCTTCACCCCGATCGGGCATGACGCCTACGAGACCATCATCGCCGTCCGCCAGGCCCAGATCGGCGGCTGACCCTTCGCCCCCTTGCGGGCCCCGGAGCGATCCGGGGCCCCTCACCCTGCCCGCGAAAGACCCCCGATGGCCGACCTCTCCGCAGGACCCGCTACCAGCGCCCCCCACGTCCGCGACCATTACACCGCGCTTGTGCGGACACGTCGGATGTATGGCAGCCTCACGCTCGGCCTCTTCGTCATCCTGATGATCCTCGGCTACCGCGTGGTGGAACACCGCTCGGCCGGCGGCTTCGTCGACGGCCTGCCGATGCTCTTCGACTTTCCCGCAGGCGTGCTTGCCGAAGCCTGGGACAAGCGCGCCGACCTGCCGGGGCTGATCTGGGGCTATGTCCCGGCCCTGGTCGAGACGGTCAACATCGCCGCCGTCTCCACCCTCATCGGTGCGGGCCTGGGCCTTGTCCTCTCGCTTCTCTCCACCGGCGGCCTGGCACCCTGGCCGCGCCTGATCCCGCTTTTCCGCCGCCTCATGGACCTGCTGCGCGCCTTCCCCGAAATCGTCATCGCGCTCGTGCTCATCTTCGTGCTCGGCGGCGGGCCGGTCCCGGCGATGATCGCCATCGCCATCCATACCGCAGGTGCGCTTGGCAAGCTCTTCTCCGAAGTCGCCGAGAATGCCGACCTCAAACCTGTCGAGGGGCTGCAATCCACCGGTGCCACCTGGGGGCAGCGGATGCTCCTTGGCGTCATGCCGCAGGTCGCCCCGAACTATTTCAGCTACGCCCTCCTGCGGTTCGAGATCAACATCCGCGCTTCCGCCATCCTCGGCTTTGTCGGCGCGGGCGGCATCGGCTACGAGCTGCGCAACGCCATGACCTTCGGCATGGGCAAGTTCGACCAGGCCGCTGCGATCTTTGTCCTGCTCTTTCTCACCATCGTGCTCGTGGACCAGCTCTCCGACCGCGTCCGTCAGCGCCTCGTCCTCGGGGTCCGGCCATGACCATGCTCGACGCCACCGCCGACCTGCGGCACCAGGCCGAGGCGATCTTTGCCCGCAAGCGCCGTCTTGCCTTCGCGGTGCCCGCAGCGATCCTCGCCTATCTCGTCTACGTCTTCGCAGCCTTCGACGTCGCAGGCCTCGCCGACCGCGCGCGCATGGACAACGCCATGACGCTCATCCGCGACAGCTACAGCCACAAGACGCATGTCACCCGCGACAACGTCTCGGGCGAGATCACCTACGTCATCGAAGGCGAACGCCGCGGCCGCTACCCCGAGGGCCAGCGCCCCGACTGGGTCTCGGGCGAAGGCGCCGAACGCCGGATCGACGTGGGTCAGGACGGCCTGATCACCTTCCTTCCCGACAACCGTGTCACCTGGGACATCCCGGACTTCGGCCCGATCACCATCGCAGTGACGGGCGAGACGGTGACCTCCGACCTCGCCGATCCGCACCCCGCCTGGATCAACGCCTCCGACAGCCGGATCGCCATCACCCGCCCCGGCGCCCGTCTCACCGTCACGGCGGTCAAGACCGAGGTCTTCCGCTACGCCTTCGGCTGGGAGCTCTTCTGGTTCACCATGGACAGCCCCTATCATGGCCTCGGGCTCGGCCAGATCCTCTTCGGACCCCGGATCGACCCCGACCGCGCCAATATCGCGGGCGCGGCACAGGATGTCTGGACCAATCCGCTCTGGCGCCACCAGGACGTCGCCTGGGCGATGGGCGAAACCGTGCTCATGGCCTTCCTCGGGACCTTCACAGCGGCACTCGTCGCCTTGCCGCTGGCCTTTCTTGCCGCGCGCAACTTTGCCCCGCTCGGGCCGCTGCGCTTTGCCATCCGCCGCGTCTTCGACTTCGTGCGCGGCGTCGACGGCCTGATCTGGACGATCATGCTCTCCCGCGCCTTCGGGCCGGGGCCGCTCACCGGCACGCTCGCCATCGCCATCACCGACATCGGCGGCTTCGGCAAGACCTTTTCCGAAGCGCTCGAAAACGTCGACGACCGCCAGATCGAAGGCGTCCGCTCCACCGGCGCCAACGCCCTCCAGCGCGCCCGCTTCGGGGTGATCCCGCAGGTGACGCCCGTCCTGCTCAGCCAGGTGCTCTACTACTTCGAATCCAACAGCCGCAGCGCCACCGTCATCGGCGCGATCACCGGCGGCGGGATCGGGCTCCTGCTCACCCAGGCGATGCAGACCCAGAAGGACTGGGAGGAAGTCACCTATTACATCGTCCTCATCCTGATCATGGTCTTCCTGATCGACACGCTGTCCGGCTGGCTTCGCCGCAAGCTGATCAAGGGCGCATGATGCCGCGCCTCTCGCCAGACCCGCTCATCCACCCCGACTGCGACCTGACGGCGACGACGCTCGGCCATTACACCGAGATCGGTCGAGGCACCCGCATGTCCCACACGGTGCTCGGCGACTACTCCTACTGCGACCGCTTCTGCGACATCGCCAATGCAGATATCGGCCGGTTCTCCAACATCGCGAGCTTCGTGCGCATCGGCGCGACCGATCACCCGATGGACCGCGCCTCGCTGCATCATTTCATGTACCGCTCGGCCGACTACTGGGACGATGCAGTCCCTGACGCCGCCTTCTTCGAACATCGCCTCTCCCGCCGCGCAACCATCGGCCATGACACATGGATAGGACACGCCGCCTTGGTGAAGCCTCAGGTCACGGTCGGCCACGGCGCCATTGTCGCCGCAGGCGCCATCGTCACCCGCGACGTCGCTCCCTACACCATCGTTGCGGGCAACCCGGCCCGGCTCCTGCGCCACCGCCAGCCGCCCGACATCGCCGCACGGCTCGTCGCTCTCGCCTGGTGGGACTGGGACCACACCCGCCTGCGCGCCGCGCTCGACGACTTCCGCAGCCTCGACGCCCCGGCCTTCCTCGCCCGCCACGGGGGCTGAGCGGCGACCGGGGCACGCGCCACGAGACTTGTCGCGCATCAGGGCCGGTGGTCCCTGATCGCTGCCGCGGCGATGCCTCCGCAAGTGCGACGTGCTGCAACGGCTACTCTGCTGCCACGCGCAAGCCCCGCGACAGCCCCATGAACCGTTCCGCCGCCTCTCCGGCCAGATAGGCGATCCGCCCCTCCACCAGTGTCGCCTCCACCACGCGACTGGCCTGGTGGATGATCGTCAGATCCGCCCGCCGCCCTGGCGCAATCACGCCGCGGTCGGCCAACCGCATGATCCGTGCCGGGTTGGCAGAGACCAACGCCCAGGCGCGGGCCAGATCCAGAACCCCCTGATCGACCAGCGCAAAGGCCGCCTGCGCCAGTGCCGGATAATGGTAGTCCGAGACAAGCCCGTCGCATATGCCGCGCCGTATCAACACCTTTGCCGCAATGTTCCCGGCCTGAGACCCGCCGCGGACCACATTCGGCGCGCCCATCAGCACAGGGTCGCCCAACGTCTGCGCCAAGGCTGCCGCAGGCATCCGCGTCGGAAATTCGCAGATCCGCGCGCCGATCTGTGAAAAGAACTCCCGTGTTTCGCCATCGGGGTCGTCATGGCTGCCATAGGTCACGCCCAGCGCATCGAACGCCTCCACCAACCGACAGAGCATCCGCGGCACCTCGCGAGACCGTGCCCGCGCCGCCCGGACGACCTCCATAAGTTCGGCGCCCGACCGCCCGCCTCTCTGCGCCCAGAACTCCACCTCATGCGGCCGCGTCGTCCACATCGCCCCCGCTTCGGCCAGATGATCGTTGAAAACGACATAGTCGATCCCGAACTGCCGGACCGCCGCCACCAGCCGGTCCGCGCTCGCAACCTCATGGGTTTCAAAACGGATCTGCAACCGCAGATCGACCAGCGCCGCGCCGCGATATGCCGCCAGAGCCTCGGCCACGCGTTCGGCGAAGTCCGGGCCGCGCATCCCGCCTTCCCAAGACCAGGATTGCGCCAGCCACGCCGTTGTCACGCCATGCGCCGCGGCATCGCGGTCCACGCCGCGCAAACCATGTTCCACCGGAAACGGGGCCGAAGGCCGGGGCGCGATGTGCCGCTCGAACGCGTCCCCATGCAGGTCCACGATTCCGGGCAGGATCCAATAGCCCTCCAGATCGATTTCGGGAAAAGCCCCTGCCGCGATCCGCCCTTCGGCCATCGCAACGGGCCTGTCCTGCATCTTGCCCTCCCACAGGACGGTCGCGCCCGTCAGGCAAAGGCTCGGTCTCGGGCGGGTCATCACGGCTTTTGTCCCTCCTGGCATGGCACGTCATCGACCCTGTGGATAACTCGCCCGTGCATCACCCGTGTGACAGCGCGCCTTCGCCCTCGACGGTCAGCGCTACCCGGTCGCCCGCAAACCACGTCGTCCCGTATTCCACCGGCACGCCCTTCAGGTCCGCGTTCACCGCCACCGCCCGCAACAGCGGCGCGCCTTCCTCCACCCGCAGCCGCGCCGCCTGCAAGGCCGTGGCCGCCACGGCCTGCAACCGCGTCGATGCGCGCACGTAATCGGGCACATGGCATGCGGCCAGGGCGCGCGTCACCGACCCCTCGCGCGCCAGCGCCGCGGCAATCTCTGTCATCCGCAAGACCGGAAACACACTGCGGAAGACCGACACGGGCCATCCGTCCGACAGGGCGATCCCTTCGCAGACGACCACCGGATCGCCCGCCTGCGGCAAGCGCAATGCCTCCGCCTCGACCGGATCCGCCGCGCGCCGCTCGATCGACAGGATCGCGCGGCCAGGCACCCGGCCGGCGGCGGCGATGGCCTGTGTGAACCGCACGCGCCGCCCGATCGGGTAATCCGCCACAGGGGCCGCAACAAAGACTCCCGCGCCCCTGCGCGCATGAACAAGCCCGCCTTCGGCAAGATCGGCCAATCCGCGCCGCACCGTGTGACGGTTGACACCGAAGCGCCGCGCCAGAACGGCTTCTGACGGCAGCTTGTCACCCGTCCGCCATGCTCCCTTGCCAATCTCGCCGCTCAGGGTCTGTGCAATCTCCCGCCACAGCGGAGTCCGTGCGCCCGCGCCACCCGGCCGGCCGGATGTCATGGAAACTTCATTTGCTTCGCTCATGCCAAAACCCTAGAACCTGTCTAGTTGTCTAGTCAAGGCTTCCCCATGCCGCCGATTCCCGACCGCCCCACCTGGCTTGGCCTTCTGGCCACCGCCCCCCATGAACGCCTTCTGGCGCTGACGGCCGAAGCCGGGTCAGCCGCTGACCATACCGTCTTGCGCAGGCCCGAGATCGGAACCGTCATGCTGCGCGGCCGGACCGGCGGCACCGGCGCACCCTTCAACCTGGGCGAAATCACCGTGACCCGTGCGTCGGTCCGTATCACGGAAGGTCCGGTCGGGCACGGCCACGTCCAGGGCCGAAACCCCCAGGCGGCGCTGGCTGCCGCCCTTGTCGATGCGCTGATGCAGACACCGCGTGCGGCCGAACTGGCTGCCCGGGTGCTGGCCCCGCTTTCGGCCGAACAGGCCGCCCGCCGTTCTGCCCGCGCGGCACGGGCGGCAGCGACAAAGGTCGATTTCTTCACCCTTGTGCGAGGAGACGACTGATGACCGAATTGCCGAGGGACGCGCTTGACGGCGGTTTTGCGGATGCACCCCGCGACAGCGCCTACGCCTTTCGCGCGGTGATGGAGGCGATGGCCTGCCCCGGCCGCATCGTGAATCTGGCAGGTGTTGTGGCCCCCGCCCCGGTCTCTCGCGCGGCAGCCGCCGTTCTGCTCACCCTCTGCGACCCCGATACCCCCCTCTGGCTCGCCCCATCGCATGACAGCACCGCCCTGCGTGCCTGGCTTGCCTTCCACACCGGCGCGCCTGTCGCCACACCCGAAACCTGCCGCTTCGCTCTGGGCACCTGGGCCGCCCTTCTGCCAGTCGACCGCTTTGCCGCAGGCACACCGGAATACCCTGACCGTTCGGCCACTCTCATCGTCGAACGCCCAACGCTCGTGAACGAAGGCCCCGCGTTGACCGGCCCCGGCATCCGCGACATGGCACGCCTTGACCTGCCTGAAACGGACGCGTTCCGTCGCAACGCCGCCCGTTTCCCGCTCGGCTTCGACTGCATCTTCACCTCCGGCAACGGTCTTGCTGCGCTGCCCCGATCGACAAGGATCGCCTGATGTATGTCGCCGTCAAAGGGGGCGAACGCGCCATCGATAACGCCCATGCCTGGCTGGCCGAGGAACGTCGCGGCGACCCTGCCGTGCCCGAACTCTCGGTCGCCCAGATCACCCGGCAGATGACGCTCGCCGTCAACCGTGTCATGGCCGAAGGCTCGCTCTACGACCCCGACCTGGCTGCGCTGGCGATCAAGCAGTCCCGCGGCGACCTGATCGAGGCCGTCTTTCTCCTGCGCGCCTATCGGACCACGCTTCCCCGTTTCGGCGCGTCACTGCCGCTCGACACCGCTGCCATGCGTTGCGACCGGCGCATTTCGGCGACGTTCAAGGACCTCCCCGGCGGCCAGATACTCGGCCCCACATTCGACTATACCCACCGCCTTCTCGATTTCGCGCTCGCCGCCGAAGGCGGACGCCCGGAGGCGCCGCGCGCCGAGCCGGCCACCGCTCCAATCCCCCATGTGATGGACTTCCTCGACCGCGAGGGTCTGATCCAGCCCGAACCCGCCTCGCAGACCCCCCCTCCCGACCTGACCCGCGAACCGATGGAGCTTCCCGCCTCCCGCGCGTTGCGGCTTCAGTCGCTGACGCGGGGTGACGAGGGTTTCGTCCTTGGCATGGCCTATTCCACCCAGCGCGGCTATGGCCGCACCCATGCCTTCGTCGGCGAGCTTCGCATCGGCGGGGTGACCGTCGAGATGGACATCCCCGAGCTCGGTTTCGCGATCGAGATCGGCGAGGTGACACTGACCGAGTGCGAGACTGTCAACCAGTTCACGGGCTCGAAATCCGAGCCCCCCCAGTTCACGCGCGGTTACGGCCTTGTCTTCGGCCAATCCGAACGCAAGGCCATCTCGATGAGCCTCGTGGACCGCGCGCTTCGGTGGAGGGAGCTTGGCGAGGAGGACTCGGGCGCCCCCGCACAGGACGAGGAATTCGTCCTCATGCATGCCGACAACGTGCAGGCGACGGGCTTTCTCGAACACATCAAGCTGCCCCATTACGTCGATTTCCAGTCGGAACTCGAACTCATCCGCAAGCTGCGGCGCGAGGCGATGCCAGAGCCGCTGCAAGAGGCCGCCGAATGACCTCGGGCGCCACTCCTGCTGACCTGACCGCCCGACAAACCATGGACGGTACCCGTGCCGCTGTCATGGTCCAGCCCCCGATGCAGGCGTCAAAGCGCCGGTCCGGCAGGGTCATCGTGTTGCATCGGGAAATGGCCGGGCGCCTGCACGGCAGCTCCGGACATTCCGTCCCGCCCGGACAGGAAGCGCAATACAAGGATCAACGCGACGAAAAGACCCGCTGCCGACACTATCATCCACCACAATGTCGTCCCGCACCCTCACTGTCCCGGTAACCCCATGTCCGCCTACAACTTCGCCTATCTTGACGAACAGACCAAGCGGATGATCCGTCGCGCCATCCTCAAGGCGCTGGCCGTGCCCGGCTATCAGGTGCCCTTTGCCAGTCGCGAAATGCCCATGCCCTATGGCTGGGGCACCGGCGGCGTGCAGGTCTCGGCTGCCGTGATGGTGCCCGAGGACTGCGTCAAGGTCATCGACCAGGGCGCCGATGACACGACGAACGCCGTCTCCATCCGCAAGTTCTTCGAACGCACCGCCGGCGTCGCCACGACCACCCGCACGTCCGAGGCGACCCTCATCCAGACCCGCCACCGCATCCCCGAGGAACCCCTGACCGAGGGCCAGATCCTTGTCTATCAGGTCCCCATCCCCGAGCCGCTCCGCTTCCTCGAACCGCGCGAGCCCGAGACCCGCCGCATGCACGCGCTCGAGGATTACGGGCTCATGCATGTCAAACTCTACGAAGACATCTCGCGCCACGGCCATATCGCGACCTCCTACGCCTACCCGGTCAAGGTCGAGGGGCGTTATGTCATGGACCCCTCTCCCATCCCGAAGTTCGACAACCCGAAACTCACCATGGAGGCGATCCAGCTTTTCGGCGCGGGCCGCGAACAGCGCATCTACGCGCTCCCGCCCCATACCCGCACCGAAAGTCTCGACTTCGACGATCACCCCTTCGACCCCTCCAAGGCCAACCATGCCTGCGCCCTCTGTGGCGCCACCAGCAGCTATCTCGACGAGGTCATCATGGATGATGCAGGCAGCCGGATGTTCGTCTGCTCCGACACCGACTTCTGCGCCAGCCGCCGCAAGGGTGCAGCCGCATGACCCCCCTCCTCTCCGTCCAGCAGCTCACCAAGCGCTACGGTCCCCGCGCGGGCTGCCTTGACGTGACTTTTGACCTCTGGCCCGGCGAGGTGATGGGGATCGTGGGCGAGTCCGGCTCGGGCAAGTCCACCCTCCTCAATGCCATTGCCGGACATCTGACCCTGGACGAGGGCCGCGTGATCTTTGACACGCGCGGCCACGGCCCCCGCGACACTGTAACGATGACCGAACCCGAACGCCGGATGCTCGCCCGCACTGACTGGGCCTTTGTCCACCAGCATGCCCGCGACGGGTTGCGCATGGGCGTCTCGGCCGGCGGCAACGTGGGCGAGCGCCTCATGGCCGTGGGCGCGCGCAACTATGGCACCATCCGCGCGACCGCCGCCGACTGGCTCGGACGGGTCGAGATCGACCCCACCCGCATCGACGACCGCCCCGCCACCTTCTCCGGCGGGATGCAGCAGCGGCTCCAGATCGCGCGCAACCTCGTGACCCAACCGCGCCTCGTCTTCATGGACGAACCAACCGGCGGTCTGGACGTGAGCGTACAGGCCCGTCTCCTTGACCTCTTGCGCGGCCTGGTCCGCCGCATGGGCCTGTCGGCGATCATCGTGACACATGACCTCGCCGTCGTGCGCCTTCTGGCCGACCGGCTCATGGTGATGAAGGATGGCCGCGTCGTCGAACAAGGCCTGACCGATCAGGTCCTCGACGACCCCCAGCACGCCTATACCCAGCTTCTCGTCTCCTCCGTCCTGCAGGTCTGACATGACGCCCGTCATCGACATCCGCGACGTCGCCAAGACGTTCACCCTCCACAACCAGGGCGGGACCGTCCTGCGCGTGATGTCGGGGGCCTCCCTGCAAGTCGTCCCCGGCGAATGCGTGGGCCTCACGGGCGCCTCCGGCGCGGGCAAGTCCACACTCATGCGCATGATCTGGGGCAACTACCTTGCTGCCTCCGGCTCCATCACCGTGGCCGGAACCGACATCGCCCACGCCACCCCGCGCGAGATCATCGCGCACCGCCGCGACCGGATGGCCTATGTGAGCCAGTTCCTCCGCGTCGTCCCCCGCGTCCCGACTCTCGATGTCGTGGCTGAACCCGTCCTCGCCCGAGGCATGCCCGAGGATGATGCCCGCGCCGCAGCCGCGACCCTCCTGACCCGCCTCAACATCCCCGAACGGCTCTGGTCGCTCTCGCCCACCACCTTCTCGGGTGGCGAACAGCAGCGCGTGAACATTGCCCGCGGCTTCATCCGGCACGCGGAAGCGCTCCTTCTCGACGAACCGACCGCGTCGCTCGACGCGGCAAACCGCGAGGTCGTGCTGACCCTCATCGAAGAGGCCCAGGCCCGCGGCAGCGCCATCATCGGTATCTTCCACGACGAATCCGCCCGCGTCCGCATCTGCGACCGTCTCGTCGACGTCACATCTTTCGCGCCGAAGGCCGCATGACGCATCCCGACCACAAACCCGGCCGCCTCATCGCCGTTGTCGGCCCCTCGGGCGTGGGCAAGGACAGCGTCATGGCAGGGCTCATCGCCGCCCGGCCCGGCCTCACCGCCATCCGCCGCGCCATCACCCGCGCGCCCGAGGCCGGGGGCGAGGATTGCGACCCCCTGACCCCCGACACCTACGCCGCCCGCAAAGCCGCTGGCGACTTCGTCCTGACCTGGGGTGCGCATGGCCTTTTCTACGCCATCCCCCGCGCCGCCCTTGCCCCGCTCGGGCGGGGGCAAGACCTGCTGGCCAACCTGTCCCGCAATGTGGTGCACGAGGCCGCGCAGGCCGTCCCCCGCCTCACCGTCCTCCACATCACCGCCAGCCCCGAGACGCTCGCCGCCCGCCTCGCCGCCCGGGGGCGGGAGACGGAAGCCGACATCGCCGCCCGCCTGTCCCGCGAGACTGACCCGCTCCCCCCCGGTCTCGACATCGTCGTCGTCAGCAACGACGGCCCGCTGCAGCAGACCGTCGCCACGGCCCTCGCTGCCCTCTACCCCGAAAGCGCGTAGCGATGGATCAGCCGGAACCCGCCCGCCGCCTGTTCCCCCACCAGACACAGGCTTTCCACCCGCAACGGCCGCAGGGGCACGCCTGCCAGCCGAGCCTCCAGATGCGCCATCACTGCCTCCCGCTCCGGCCCCAGCCGCCCGGTCAGCGTGAAATGCGCCCGGAATTCCTCCATCACGTAAGGGTAACCCCAGTGCAGCAGGTAATTGTCCTGCCGCGCCGTCAGCCCCGCCTTGCGCCGCCGCGCGATTTCCTCCTCGCCCGCAGGCCTGCGAAACCCGTCCAGCTCGGCCACCACCCCCGCGGCGAACCGGTCCAGCGCCCCGATCTCGCCCTCCGGCACCAGCGCCAGGAAGCCGTCCAGCGACGCAAGCCGCAGCCCGTCGCAGTCGAACGGCACGGCATTCACACAAAGCCGCTCGACAGCCTCTGTCAGCCCCGCCACATCGCGCCGCTCGGCCAGCCGGAACGGCGGCTTCACCGTCGCATGGAACCCGTATCTCCGGGGTTCCGCCGTGATCGCCTCCCACCCCTCGGGCGCGTCACCGGGTGCGGGCCGCGCCGCCCCGCGCGCCATGTCCCAGGCCAGCCAGGTCTCGCCAAAAACCCCCAGCGGCCCCTGGGGCACCAGGTACAGCGCAAAGCGAACAATGTCGTCCATCCCGTGCCCCCGTCACCCGCACCGGCTCGCCATCACAGCAAAGCATGACAGGACCATGACGCAGGACACCGTCTTCTCCAATGCCCGCCTCCTCCTGCCCGAAGGCGAAACCACGGGCACGCTCGTCGTCCGCAACGGCCACATCGCGGCCATCGACACCGGCCCGACCTCGGTCCCCGCCATCGACTGCGATGGCGACTACCTCTCCCCCGGCCTGATCGAGCTGCACACCGACAATCTCGAACGCCATATCGCCCCCCGCCCCAGGGTCAACTGGCCCCATCATGCCGCCATCGTCGCCCATGACGCCGAACTCGCCGGCACGGGTATCTCCACCGTCTTCGACGCGATCCGTGTCGGCTCCATCCTGACCCGGCGCGAGGGCGACTACCGCCGCTATGCCCGCGCCATGGCGACCGAGATCCTCGCCCTGCGCGCTTCTGGCGCGCTCAGGATCGGCCACCACCTGCACCTGCGAGCCGAGATCTGCTCGGAAACCCTGATCGAAGAGCTTGACGAATTCGGCCCCGAAGACCGTATCGGCATCGTCAGCATGATGGACCACACGCCCGGTCAACGCCAGTTCGCCGATGTCTCGAAGTTCGAAACCTATGTCCGTGGCAAGCACGGGATGGACAAGGCCGCCTTCGACACTTACGTCGGCTTCCTCTCCACCCTCTACGACCGTTTCGGTGCCCGGCACGAAGCCGCCACCGTCGCCGCGGCCCGCCGCTTCGGCGCTACACTGGCCAGCCACGACGACACCACCCCCGCCCATGTCGCGACCTCCGCCGCCTACGGCATTACGGTAGCCGAATTTCCCACATCGACCGAGGCCGCGGTCGCCTGCCGCGCACATGGCATCGCCGTCATCATGGGTGCGCCGAACCTGATCCGGGGCGGGTCCCATTCCGGCAACGTCGCAGCCGCCTCGCTCGCCGATGACGGTCTGCTTGACATCCTCTCGTCCGACTATGTTCCGGCCGCGCTGCTCCAGGGGGCGGTCGCGCTGGGCGGGCGCTGGGGCGACATGGCCCGCGGTATTGCCACCGTCACTGCCGCACCTGCCAAAGCGGCAAGGCTGACCGACCGGGGCCTCCTCGCCCCCGGTCTCCGTGCCGACATCCTGCGCTTCAGGCTGATCAACGGCCTCCCCGTAACCCGCGGTCTCTGGGTCGCGGGCCAACGTGCCGCGTGAAACAGCGCGGGGGCCCGGGGGGATTGTGCGCGGCTCCATGGACTGCACATTTCCCCGGTGACCAGACCGACACACTCTGGAACATGGTCTCCACCGCGGTGTCGTCCACGCCATCGTTGTCGGGGACGATCGACACCGTCCCGTGCGCGCCGATCACCATCCCCTCGACTTTGTCGAGGGGATAGCCGCCAGCCGAAGCAAGGTCAGGGCTCAGGTCCCCTCCGACCGCGTGAGAAACGACAGGCAAGTGACCACCGAGCGCCGCAGGCACCATCTCGACCATGAGCACGCGAGTGTTCGGCTTGGTCACAGCCTGCGCGCCGACAAGGTTTTCGCGTTAGATCATTTTGCATTTACGTTGGGACATATCCTGCGTATCTGAGGTAGTCTGAGCATTCCTCGGGTGTGAAGAGGTTGCAGATGTCGCC
>JBEIDZ010000008.1:0-19685 GCA_040383215.1 Paracoccaceae bacterium
CAAGCGCCGAACCGACGGTCGTCATGTGACTCTGCTCGTTGACGTTGACCGAGCCGCCGCCGATTCCGAGGAAACTGAAACCGACTGCCGAGACGTTCGTGTTCTTTGAGGTCTGCCGGTCATAGAGCGATGCAGACGACTTGCGCGTCGCCGTGTCCGAGGCCCGCATCCCAAAGACAACCTTGGCACGGATCGACCCGTCGGTGACCACGATACGGTTGATCCCCAGCATTACCATCGAGGCAAGGAGCTGCATCCGGCTTTTCGCCATCGACATCCGCGCCCCCCTGACCAGCGCGGCTTCGCTTTCCGGGTCGGAAATGTCGGTCAGGGGCTGCGGCAGCATCATGTCGCGCGAAATCGCGGCCAGACGGGTCTCGCCGTCCTCGCCCTTCGTCACCAGCCGAGGCTGGGGGGTGCCCTCACTTTCGTCGTCCGGCGACGGGGCCTCGATGTCGAAGACATCAGGATAGGTATCGACCAGCCAGTCGCGGGCATTGTTTTCCGTGATGTTCTCGCGGGCAAAGTCATCCACCGATTGCGACACGCTCTTGAGCATTTCGGCATAGGCCCGCATCTGCTGGATCGACGAGGTCACGATCGCCTGATACACATTCTCGATCAACCCTCCCACGAACCGTGGAAAGTCAACCTTTCCAACAAGTTCACCGAATTGCTGGGTACCCTCGCGAATGGCGCCGCCTACGAAATCCTCGCCGGCGAACCCTTGGTTGCTTGATGCACGATTTGCCGCCGTCTTCACCCCACCTTCAGAGGGGCGCGACTGTTGTTCAGCCAGATTGGGCAGCTGCGCCGCATGTTCCCCACTCAGCAGGCCGTCAGGATCGGCCATATAGCTGCCGATGCGTACCATCCGTCGGGCAATCTCGCGGCGTTCCTCGGGGGACAGTTCGCCAAAGGCCTCGCTCCGTTCAAGCAGTTCGCGCACCTTGCTGCGCGTCACGGTCAGCGTATCGGAAGCCGTTGCGGAAGTCGCGGAGGGCGGCTGCGGGGCGTGTGACTCGGTCATGTGGGGACGCCTCTGCGATCATCAGGCTGCGGGGGATGGCGCAGGAGCCGATCCGGGTGCCTGCGCCACAGGCTGACCGGCAGCCGGTGGCTGCGTTGCCGCCGCGCCCGAGGAACCGCGAAGCGGCTGGGCTGCCTGAAGCATCCCGGCGGCCCCCTGGATCTCGCTCATCTGGATCGAGTCGGCGATCCGGTTGAGATCCACCGACTCGGTCTTGAAGTTGATGTCCACCGATCCGGCCAGAGCAGCCGTCGTCTCCAACGACCCCGACGTCTGCGTGGTCGAGACGCTCATCATCTCGATCACCGGCTCGTTCACCGACTGGTATTCGCCCTTTGACCAGCGCTTGCCCTGGTTGGAGGTTCCACTGTAGCCTCCGTCCTTGTCATAGCTGGATGATCCGGAGTAGCCTTCGTCCCCACTGTCCCATGCCGCGGTATTGGTCGTCTTCGTGCGGTCGCCGTACTCGAAATCGGTTGCCCGCACAGTCGAATTGCTGACGTCCTTCGACTTGAAATTGTACATGACCTTGGCGCTGATGCGCCCGTCAGTCACGACGATCTTCTGCAACCCCATCAACAGGGTCGTCGCCAGAAGCCGCTGGCGCGACAGCGCAAGCTGCATCTGGGCGGCCGGCACGATGATCTTTTCCAGCGTATCGCTGTCGAGCCCGCGCAGCGCCTGGTCGCCGGTCAGATTGAAACTCTGGTTCACACGGTCCGCCGCCTCGCGTTCGTCAACGCCTTCGCGGGGGACGACCCGGGGCTGACCCTGCCCTTCGCCGAACATGTCTCCCTCGGTCGAAATGGAGAAGAGATCGGGAAACTGGTCCACCACATAATCTCGGCCCTGATTGGCCGAGATATTGTCGCGCTTGAATTCGTCGACCGACTTGGCGACCGATGAAACCATCTCGGCATAGGCCTGCATCTGCTTGATCGACGCATCCACAATCGCGACATAGACATTCTGGATCAAACCTCCCACGAATTCGACGAAGGAGACCGATTGGAGCAATGCCCCCGCCACGGCGGCCCCTTCGCGGGCGGCGCCGGCGCGGAATGCGCCCTTCGGCGGTTCGGCCGAGGCATAGGTCGGGTCCTTTGCAGGAACCTTGCCCTCTGCGGAGCCGGTCGAGACGGGATCGTTCAGACCCCGCGCGAAACCTGCCGGCGCCGCCATGGCCCGTGCGGCACGCGGGCCAATCATCGAAAACGGCGCCTGATCGCCAAGAAAGTGAAAGACATTGACCGTGTCATGCGCCACCCGCCGCCGCTCGTCGGGCGGCAACGCCAGAAAGGCCGGCGACTGCAAGAGCATCTCGCGCACGCGCGCGCGGGTCCGGGCCAGTCCGGGATCATCGCTGCGGACCGCCGGGGCGCTGCCTGGCGCCATGCCCGACTGTGCTGTCTGGAACGAAAATCCTGTCCTTGGCATGTTCATGGTCCTGTTCCTTTGTCTGTCCGAGACGGAGGCCGGTTTCGGGAAAGCTTTCGGCAGCGCAAGTCCGGCACCGCTTGCGGGTTCACGTCATCTGTTCGGCGATCTCGAAACCCATCGGACGCAGATAAAGACCGACCTGCGCCGGCGATCCCCGCGTCAGACTGATCGACAGCACCGAGAAATCGCCGGGAAGGCGTTCTCCGGGCGGGGTGAATGCCCCGACCCAGTGATCAAGCGCCCGCAGATGGCGCGGCCGCTCCGCCAGGCCAAGCCGCAGCAGTTCGACAAAGCTCTCCGGCACTTCGGCAATCGCCGCGATCAGGAGCTCGATATCGAGTTCCGGACCGTCTGGCCCATCGGAAATGCCTATCAGGATGGCCCCGTCCGGTGCTTCGAACATCCCGCCCAGAGCCAGGCCGAAAAGCCGCGTCAGCTGGGCCATGCGGTTCTCGAGCCCCAGAGCCGCCAAGAGCGGCCGCAGGTCCTCAACCCGCACTGGACCCATGACCCGGAATGCCACCTTCTGTCGCCCGGTTGTCTGACGGACCGAAAGCATCAGGAACAGTGGCCGCAGGCGCGGAAAGGCCTCGCGGGCGCGCTGGATATGATCCCGCAGCGGCCGCTGGAGGTCATCAAGCTGGGCATCCCGGATTTCGTAGAAGGCCCGCGAATTGTAGATGCCGTCCCGGTCGAACGCTGCCCCGTACCAGCCGCCGAAACGCAGGCCCGCCCCGCCGACCGGACCGCGAAAGTCCTCGGACATCCGGTCAAACCAGTAGAGCGCATCGGACCCGAAAATCGGCCCGACGATCTGACGCATCTGGTGCGAGACTTCCTGCCGCTTCATGCCGGCCGACGCATCGGGCCCGAGCGGTTCCATCGTGAAGCGCAGACCATATGGTTCGACCTCGGAAAACGAAGGCTCCAAGGGAGCCGCACCCGGACTAAGGGTATTCCGCCTGTAGCGGCTGTCACCGATGGGCAGATCAAAGGCTTCGTCGATCGCCCGCCCGATATAGAGCGCGGGGTCGACCGTCCCCAGCATCCCCGCGGCGCGTGACAGGGTCGAGCGGACGGCGCCAGACAACTTGGTGTTGCGCATTGTGGTGCCCTTTCATGGCATGCCGTTGAAAGCCCGCGCGCCTAGTGCGGGCGCGCGGCTCCGTTGCGGTAGTTCCCTGCCGATCCGGCCTGCGGGTCGTGTGAGAAACCGAAGGCGCCGAGGATGTCCTGCGCTGCCGGCGGAATGCGCACCGGCGTGGTCTGGCTGACCGCAGAGGGCGAGGCAGAAGCCTTCGCCTCGACAATGTCGCCGCCCACCCCTTCGATGGCGAGCCACTGTTCGCAGGCCGTCAGGAGATCATAATCGGATGGATCGTTGATCGAATTGACGGTAGACCTGCTTGGCGGATTGGAGATTTCGCTCGGATCAACCAGCACCGATCCGGGCTGACCCAGCGCCGCCGACTTCTTTTCCAGCCAGCCGATGATCGTCGCTCCGGCACTGGCCATCGTCCGGGCGCGGATCGTGTTGGCCGGCTTTCCGAACTCGAGCAGCGAAATCTGGTCGATGACCTGCCACATGTCACGCGCGCCATAAAGCCGCTTGATCTCGGGCGAAGAGAGGAGATCGACATATTCCGCGATATCCTTCTGCAGTTCCGATGCGACAAACCAGGTCCCGCCATAGCAATAGAGCGAGAGATTCGCGGCAAGATCGAGGCCGGTCTTGCGCAGCTGTTCCTGGCTGGGAACGAAACGTCCGTTGCTGGCAAAAAGGCTCTCTACCTGCTGCTTGCGGTACCAGTCCGAAACTGCAGACACGAAGCGCAGCCAAAGGTCGTCGAAGTTGCGGAACCGTGCGCCCGGCGCATTCGGATCACCGGTCGCAACACCAAAGACCCGGGCATAGGTATTGCGCCGTTCATAGGCCGAGATGCGCTCGGGCGTATTGCGGATGTAACGGTAGAGGTATTCCCCCGCCGGTCCCCGTTCGAGTGGCAGCGCACCGATCTGGAAGAGTTCAGCCATCTTGTCGACCACGTCGAAAAGCCTGGCCTCGTCCATCATCGCGGCAAAGTAGATCGCCTGGGCCGCCTCGAGATTGACCCGCTGGACTTCCTGCGCGGTGTTCCGTTCAAGATCGGGGATCACAATCTGGGCCGTGGCCGTCACCTTGGCTTTCGACGGCGAAAGCCGGTCCTCGATCGCGGACCGGATACGGCCCGCAAGTGACGGCGTCCGCTCGCTCACACCTTTGCCAATCAGGTTCCGCGTGACGGCAACCCAGTCCCGAGCGTTGATCTCGCCGGACTCGTTGACGTCTGCTGCACTTGCCATCACGGCCAGAACGGCTTTGTACAGGCCCTGGTTGCTGGTGAACTCGGCAAAGGCCGACGTCATCGCCTGACTGAACTGGGACGAAGGCTTCTGCAGGGTGATCTCGCCGTTATCATATGATTCTGCGTCGAGTACGGCCGGAGCAACCACACCATCGCCCGTCAGTGCGCCCCAGACGGCAGCCGTGGCCAGTTCGGGAAACTCTTCGGCGTTCCCGAACGCGCCGTCCTTGAGATTGGGGACCTCTGCATTTCCGCCCAGAAGCGGCTTCATCTGCTGGCGAAGCGCGACGTAGGTATCCTCTAGGGCGTAAGCGGAGCCTTTTTCCTCTCTTTCTCTCATCGCCTCCCGTAGCTTTTTCAGCAGATCGTATTTCTTCTGCTCATCGACACTGAGGTTGGCTCGTCTTTCGCCATCGCGGCCTTCGGCAGACCGGTACTCGAGGTTCCTGAATTCACGATTCAGGCGTACATTCGCTGCATCTTCGGCGTCTCTCGCGTCGATGAAGATAATTCCGGGCATCTTCTTGCCTCCTTCCTTGATGTTGCCGCCCCCTGATCCGGAGCCATTGTCGGATGAATTTCCATTGCTTCCGCCCGGCGCAGGCGGATCCTTCTCGCCGGCGGGACCGCCATTTGCTGGCGGGCCCCCCTTGTCACCGGGGCCGGCCGCGACTCCGCTGCCTTTTGCGGTGTCGTCTTTGGGTGAATTGCCGTTCCCCTCGTTCGGGACGGGCGGTTCCTTGCTCTGGGCGGGGTCGCTCTTTGCAGGAAGACCGGTCGGTACATCCGCAGCAGACAGAAAGACCCCCTGTCTGCGCATGTGCACCGCCATCGCGTAATAGATGACCGGGCGCAGCTTGGTGCGATTGGCACTTCCATAGGTCGTCATGACATGACCGAGATCGCGTCGGGTTTCGCTGTCGTCATCGACACCCAGCATCTTGCAGATACCGCTGCGGAGCCGGTCCGTTTCGGCCGGGTCGGACGCCGCGACGTGCATCTGGTCCTTGCGGTAGATCCAGGGCTCCATCCTCACGACCAATGCCTGGAGGAGCTTGAGGTCGGGCTCTCCCACGAAGGTCCCGAAATACTTCCGCAAATCGCCGTCACAGGCCAAGATCAGCGCGCTGCGCCGACTGCCTTCGCTTGCGTTACCGGGGTCGGATGGCTCCATGACAGGTTCCTTTGCTCAGGTGACGTGACCAAGGGTCGAGGCGGTGGTGACCATCCGGTCGACCGCACTCAGGGCGGCCGGCAGGTCAAGGATGCCAGCCCCCGCCTTGCTGGCCGGCGGCTGGGGAAAAGCAGAAGCTGTCTCGACCAGAAGCCGCCGCAGCGAAAAGCTGTCCATCGGCCTTGCCGAACGTCTGGCACGCGCCACGATCAGTGCCGCCGCACCAGCCACGAAAGGCGCTGCAAAACTCGTTCCGGTCACCCTCTCGTAACCGTCGATCGCCGGGCTCAGGATCGCTTCGCCTGGCGCGCAAAGCGCGACATGCGCGCCCGTCGTCGTGAATGCGCTGACACCGCCCAGCGGTCCGACCGCGCCGACCGCGATGACACCGTCGGCCGCCGCCGGAAAGTAGCGTTCTTCCCGACCAGAATTGCCGGATGCGGCAACCATGACGACACCGCGGTCAAGCGCATAGGCCGTGGTATCCGCATGCGGCTTGGGGTCTCCCGGCAGAAGCGTGGACTCCGCGGTTCCGAAAGAGCAATTCAGGACCTTGGCCCCAAGATTGACCGCCCGGTTGATCGCAAAGTCGATGTCGCTCAGCGCGCCAAGGCCCATCACCTTCCGCGTGCCCGCAGTCCCCGGAGGAAGCGCCGAGGCAAGCACGCGAACCGGCATGAGCGACGTCGCCGGGGAAAGCCCGGCCGGCATCGCCGCACCTCTGCCCCCGATGATCGCAAGACAGGCCGTGCCATGCGGATTGCTGTCTTCATCCGGGTCAGTGTCGCGCTCGGCATAATCGCCAACCAGCGACAGACCCTGGGCAAGGTCAGCCCCCGAGAAATTCACCGCATCAAAGCCCGATGACAGCCGGCCGGAAAGTTCGGCATGCCGCCGCGCCGCTCCGGTATCCAGGACCGCCGTGGTGACCGCCGCATCGCCGGTCTCCATCTGGCGTGCACGCTCTGCACCGATCATCCGCCAGGGCCAAAGATCGGTCTCCGAAACCGGCGCACCCTCTGGTCCCCCGATAGCGGGAGCCTCTTCGGCAGTGATGAAATAGTCCGCCGAAGCCGAGCTCACGATCGAAAGCTGGCGAAGGGCATCAAGCGTCTGGTCAATCCGGGTCACGTCGGAAAAGGCCGCGACATAGGTCCGGCTCATGCCGCGGGCATGTTCGACCAGGTCAAAGCCGGCAGAAGGATCAGCCGGATCGTACAGGCGTGACAACGCGATATTGCCGCCAAAAGCCCGCAGCACGCGATCAAGCGCGCCATGACCAGAGGCATCAGCCGGTTCGATCCCCAGCGCCCTGACCTGGCTGCGGGGCGGGATACGGTCGGGGTCTTCGCCAAGCGCGAGAGTAAAGATCAGCCGCTGCGGCGCACAGTAGCAGCGCGCCGCCGGAGCCCAGGGAATCGCCAGGGCGAAACTCATCCCTTTCCCCCCTTCGCGATCTCATGATGCAGCTCTTCGCCATCAGGCCAGCTCAGGGTCATCGCGCCGGCCATCGCCGTCGCCGGAACCGCGACCACAAGACTGTCCGGCGCAGCTTCAAGCACGCGCGCCGGCTGACCATCGACCCGTATGTCCGGCGTGGCCCCGCCCTTCGTCAGGTTGCGGCCCTGTATGCGCAGGCGCAGCCGCGTCGCCGGGTCAAGAGGCCGGACCGAGGGCCCTCCTGGAAGGGCGGGCTCAACCCTGTGAACAGCCCGTCTTCCTGCAAGGTCGAGCGCCTGCTTGAGCCGGTCGCTGGGAAGGTTCGACAGCCGTCTGAGGTTGCCCATCCCGCCGCGTGCCTGCGCCGCATTCAGATCGGGCAGGCTGCGCACACCGATCCATTCAAGCCGGCGCACCTCTTCCTCGGACAGCCCCTCGACAGCATCCTTCATTGCCGGTTCCTCGGCCCGCAGCGCGACCGCATGCTCTTCCAGCATCGGACGCGTCACCGTCGTGAAAGCGAGCTTCAGCAAGGATACATCACGCTCGCCCGGCAGGGCCGGGCGCACCTTGATCACCGCATCCTCGACAAAGACAGCAGCCCGCAGATCAAGGCTGAGGTCCTTGACCGCAAAGGTAAGCCCTGTCGTTTCTGTCTTGAGTGCCAGGGCGGCCTGGGCGCGGTCAAGCTGCGCCGAAATGGCGTTGAGCAGGTCTTCCAGAGGAAGCGCTCCTTCAGCTGCGGACATGGGCGGCTTCTCCAAAGACGAGGCTGAAACCGAACCGGCCCGGCTCCAATGCCAGACCGCGCAAGGCCGCAGGATCGGGCGGAACCATGGCGAACGTCGTCATGCCGCCTTGGCGGCGCAGCACGAACTCCATCGGCAGGCGCATTTCAACCTGGCTGAGAGCGACAGGCGCCCCCGTGGCAGCCGCGATCACCTCATCACACAGACCGGTCAGCGTGCTGGCAAGATCGGGTGTCATGCGGCGCCTCCGGGCACGCCGACAGCCGGCGAAACGGTCGGGGGTGGCGGCAGACTGCCGCCGGCGGCGGTCTGAGGCACGGTCGACGGGCGGGCCGGTGTCACCGGGGTCCGCGCCGCCCGTTCGAGCAGCACCCGCTGCGCATCCGAAACGAAGGCTTCGAGTGGTACCGTCTCCGAGACGAAAACGATCCGGACCTCGCCCTGAAGTTCGGCCGCAATCGCGGCGTCCGACTGTGCGTTGACCGCCGTGGAGATCATCGCCTGGGCAGCCGGCGCAGAAAATCCCGCGCGACCCGACCATGAACCCTGTGACGCGGGATCCTGGCTCTGGGCATAATCAAGCCGTGTCGCATCCGAAGCCTTGGCCCGGATGCGGATCCGCGCGCTGATCTCACCGCGCTCCACCCGGACCTTGTGCAGGCCCATCAGCGCCATGGAGGCAAGCGAACGCATCCGCTCTTCGCCCAGCCGCTGACGCGCGACAGGGATGAGCCGCGTTTCGATCAGCTCCTCGCTCAGGCCCTCGCCCCCGAGCCCATAGTCCGAGAGCCACTCCGGGCTCTGAGAGTCGTCGTCGTCACCGGTGCGGGGCAGGATGCGCGGAGACTGTCCGGCAGCACGTGGCACGACAAGCTGGAGGTCGGCCGGATGCCGCTCGACCAGCCAGTCACGTACCTGATTTGTCGAGACATTGTCGCGGCTGAAATCCTCGACCGTCTGCGACAGGGACGAAACGAGCGCCGAAAACGCCTCCATCTGGCGGATCGACGAATCCACGATCGCATCGAAGGTCCCATGCACCAGCGAGGCGACAAAGGAAGCGAAATCCAGCTCTTCCACCATGTTGCCTGCAGCAGAGGGCAGATCGTTGACCGTCCGCAGCATGGATTTCGGCGCTACTGGCGGGCCGGCCGCGGGTGCCTCTCCAGGAGACTGCGACCGCGCTTGCCCGCCCTGCACAAGAAGCGGAGCCGCCATCGCAGTTGCGAAGACATCCGTGTCATAGGGATCAGCCGGAGAGGCCAGCGCCTGCGGACTCGCCAAAAGCGCCGCCCTGACCCGATTCAGCCGGTCGCGCAAGTCGGCACGGCTGTCTGGTTCCAGCGCCTGGTAGGCGGGGGCGTGCGGCAGCGCGGCCTCGGCCTCGGCCAGTGCACGCGCCGCCGCGGCAGCAGCAGCGTCGGCAGAAGTGACGGGGGGCAGTCCCGGCCGGTCGGTCATCTCATGCTGTCCCGGATTGGCCAGGCCGCCAATCGGCCAGCTGACGGTCCTGCATCAGGCCGGACAGGCGCGCTCCCGCCTGCGGAACAGCCGCGGCCAGTCTTTCACGCAAGGCCGCCGCATTCTCGCCCCCGCCCGTCGCCAGGGCCTGTGACACGGCAGCCAACCCGGCGTCGCGGCCCGCCTCGGCCAGGACATCCAGTGCCATCGCCAGCGCCGTGCCAGAGGCCAGCGCAGGATATCCGGCCAGAAGTCCGGCGGCAGGGCGGAGAAGCTGCTCCACCGCATATTCATTCTGGGCTGCCCGAAAGACGTCGAGCGTTGCCGCCCGCGACAGAACTGCCTTCCAGTGCGGCGACCACAGCGCGGCCCCGCGCACTGGCTCGCGGCGGGCGTCCGGCGTATCCGCCAGGACTGCGCCGATCACATCATGCGCACCCTCTCCCAGCGCGGCCTCGACGGCTGCATGATCACGCATGAGCGCAAGTTTCATCGCTCCGCCCATGTCGCCGGTATCGAGCCTGAGACCGAGCGCGCCGAAACGCAGGCCGGCACCATGGGGATCCTCGCCGACATAGGCATACCCGGCCGCACCGGAAATGCCGCGCGCCACAGGTTCCACGATGCGCAGCATCGCCCCGACAGAAAGGTCACGTTGTCCATCCTGCCGACCCTGCAAAATGGCAGGACTGCCGGGACGAGCCATCCCCGCATCCGGCAGCACGCCAGGGGCGGCAGTGTCAAGCGTGGCTGCGCGCGCAACAGGTTGTGGCAATTGACGGCGTATCTCGCCCGTTTCTCCGGCAGCCGGCATCGCCGCGCCAAGCGTCTCGGCCCTCGCAACACCCGGGGGTAGCTGCCGCACCAGTCCGGCAGCTTCCAGCGCGCCAGCACGAAACGCAGGCTGGGGGACGCGCATCTGGGGAGCGGGCAGAAGGCGCATGATCTGCACATCCGCAGCCCCCATCGCCTGCGCCTGCCCGGGCAAGCGGCGCGTCACGCTGACCGGAAGAATGCAGCGCATTGCCTGGGCGTGAATGGCAACCATCACCGCGACCTCGGATGCGAGGTATAGGTGGTATCGGTCTGGCTCAGGACGGAACTGCCGCCCCGCACATTCGACTCATAGGTCCCGTCGCCATAAAGACGGTAGATGACGGTCACCTGGTCGTTGTCTTCGACGGTCCATTCGAAGGTGTACATCATCCGCACCTCGACACAGGCCACCTGAACGCCTGTCCGAACCATCGAGGGGAAGGTCTCGTTCAGCGGCGCGATCTGCATGTCGATCCGCATCCCGCCGGTCAGGTTGTCATGTGAATCGTAGGGGGCAGGTTCGATCAGAATGCCACCGACGCCCGTCCCGTCGAACTGGAAGCCAAGATAGAAATGGGCGTACATGTTGCCCTGGACCGTGCCCTGATAGACCGGCGAATTGATCTCGATGTTGCTGCGCGTCTGGATCTGGTTCCTGGGAACAGTGATGGTCGGCGTTGCATGGCCCCTCGCCGGCAGCCATCCATCCATCTTCTGCAGGTGCCAGCTCAGATCGCCCGATGACGAATTGAGCCCTGCTATCCCCGCCGTCGTCGCCGTCCCCACAAGTTCGGCGACAACCGGCGCCCAGACCGGTGCGCCCATCGGCTGGGCATAACTGTCATCGGTCTGGTCGTGGTGCGCATCCTGCTCGTCGCTCTCCCAGCTTTGCTGAACGGCCAGCTGACCACCCGACAGCGCCCAGTCGCGCTTGCTCGGCGTCAGGCGGACACCGTGGTTGCGCCACGAATCCTGCCCCGAGGAATGCACCGCTATGACCTGCATCAGCCGCGTCGGGTCATCGCCCTCCACAGACCGCGGAGCGACAAAGACAGGAGAACCGGAATTCCCCCCAAGTGTCTGCAGGTTATAGAGGAAACCCTCACCATTATTGGTCACTTCGCGGATGATGTCGGCATCCATGTGCTGTTTGAAGTCGGCGCGCGCCTCGGGCAGGAGATCGGGGAAATCGAGGGTCGAATTGTGCTGGGCATGGCTGCTGGCGGCATAACCGCAGACCGCAATATTCTGGTTCTGGCTTGGCGTGAAATCGGCGATCCGGAAGAACATGCCACGGGGAGCGGCATTGCGCACGCGCACCACGGCCAGATCATGGGCACGGCTGATCCCGGGATCGCGATTTGTATATAGCGGATGGATGGTGACCGCTGAGGCCGGATTGATGGTTTCGACCGAAACCGCATCGGAATTCGTCGGCAAGGCACCTGGCCCGCGGGTCGAATTCAGACCCGCCATGATCGTCGCGCTGTGTGCGGCGGCAAAACCGCTGCTTTCGGCAAAGTTATGCGCATTCGTCAAAAGCAGGTTCGGCCCGATATAGAAGGCCGTACCGATGAACCCGACCTCCGCTCCGTCCGACTTGCGCCGCGCCCGCACACGCAGGCACACAATCGACGAAAACGGGAACTGGCGTGTGTCCGACACACCTGCCGTAAAGGACTGATAGCGCGACCACGCCTCGGACAGGGTCCGGATGATATCCAGCGGATTATAGCTGCGGAATTCGGGCAGGACGTATTCCAGCGGCCGGGACCATGCCTGTTCGGTCGCCGTCTGGGGCGCTCTTCGATCGTCCTGCGGAGGGGCATCCCAGCGCGCAGGAACGGGCTCCGGCATTGCAGATCCAGGCTGGGGCCGCGCAAACCTCCCGTTATCGGCCATGGCAGGCGGCGGCGGCGTGTCATAGCCGTCATCATAATCGGCGACCTGTACCTGGCCGCCCCGCGGCTCGGACTGAACGGGCTGCACCGGCATCGCCTGGCGGTAGGGGGCATTGCGGTGCATGAAACCATTTGACGGGTTCATCGGAGGATATCCTTCTGCTGTGGGGCCCGTGTCGCTGAGAGGGAAAGGAGACTGCGGGCGATTGGCCAGGTCTGGAACCGGCGTCGCGCCGGGCCGGGGTTGATCACCGGCCCAACGCACTGCGCCTTCGGCAATAGGGGCGTCGCCGGTCACGGAAGGACGTCCGGAAAAGCCGAAACGCTGTCGGACCCCCGCGCCGGAAAACCCGCCGGCCGCGACGTAGACGCTGTCATTGTCAGGCCGGATGACGGCCGCAGGGGCCGGATCGGCCTGACCTGCAAAAAGCGCTGCACCGGCATAGATGCGCGCGCTTCCAGCCAGGCGGAGCAGCGCTTCGGGCGGGACATGCAGCACGGCCTCTCCGGCAGCCAGCGGAAAGCGGTCACGGAAGGTGACGAAATTCGCCGGCGTCCTTTGTTCGGCGGCATCAGGCGAAAAAAGGCGGGGATCGTTCGCCAGCGCGATTTCCACCCAGTGCCTTGTCCCGCGTCCCGCCTGATCCACTGTCGTCCGATAGCTCAGAGACGGGCGATCATCCGACACCGTCATCCGCGTGGGCTTGAGGCGGAACATCTAGACCGCTCCCCTGCCGGCATCCGACGGCCCGCCCTGATCGTTGCCGTTGCGCTGCAGCAGGTCATGAAGAATGCGTGGCAGGGCCGCCAGGCCGGCAAACAGGTGCGGTGCCGCGATCCGGCCCGGATCACGGGGGTCAGCCTCCCAGACCATTCCGTGGACGCTCTCCGGCGTCTGGTCCGGCGCCGTGGCAGGCTTGCGCCAGACTGACACCAGAAACCGGCGGTCGCGGGGCAACGGAGGAGGAATCGAATCGCTCATGCCCTGTCTTTTCGCAGACAGGTCTCTCACGGCTCTCGCGCCGCTCTCACACAACTCTCACACCAACCGGAAAGCGCAAAAATTCCCCACCCGAATGGGACACGAGCGCAGCCTGCCGCTGCGCCAAGCCGTCAGGTGGTGTCGGATTTCGGAATCAGGAACGCTGCGTGCGGCCCGTCAGGCTGTCTCGTGCGACATCCAGGTGGTGCAGCGCCACCTCGACCGCCCGGATCGAGGGCGCATGCCGGAGAAACGGTGCCGGCATGGGTCCCGACATGTCGGCTCCTGAAGACCGGACCTGCGACCGCGCGATCCGCAAGGCATCAATGGCTGCAGCCGTCTCGGGCGCAGGCGGCTCCCCCACACTGTCCCTGAGCACACGCTCAAGCACCTTGTAATGACGCAGGGCCGATTTGTAGTCCTGCCGCTCGCCATGCAGATCGATCAGCTGCCGATGACCGACTTCGAGCGTTGGATCAAGCACCAGAATCCGCTCCGCCAGCTCACTCACGCGGCCCCACCTCCCCTGCGCCCGCATGTGCGACATCAACGCTTCAAGCGCCATCAGCAATCCCGACCTCAGCGATTCGCGCGTCAGGATCGACCAGTGATCGGATGCAAAGGGAAGGAAATCGGTCTGGCACGCATCCACACAGGCGAGGCATTCCTCGACCATCTCCGGGCCGTCTATTCCACCCTGCATAAGGCGCCGCGCCAGCGCGGACACAGTCAGCACATCGCTTTCGGCCGCCTTGCCGGGGCGATACATCAGATAATCGTGATGATTGACGAAACAGTCCCTCGCCCCGCCCGCATCGGTCACCATCCGGCGCAACCGCCAAAGCATCGTATTGATCCGGTCGCGGGAACGGTCAGGTGTCTCCCCATCCCACAGAATCTCGCCAAGCCGGTCACGCGGAACGGGCCTGTCATGATTCATCACCAGCACGGCGGCCAGAGTGCACAGCATCCCCGACGGAATCGCGACAGTCGCTGTCGGTCCGCGCAGAACATTTCCGTCAAGGAATATCCAGTACATGTTGCACCTCGGAATAACTTCAGCATGACTATCAATACAGGTTGACTTGGGCTCTGACCGGCAGCGGGAAAAACTCCACGCCGGTCGGACCTTCACCGAACCAATCCCGCGGGTTCGGGACCTGACCAGCCCCTTCCCGCCTTTTCCAACCGCTTTATGACAATCGGACCAGACAGGCGTCAGACAGTCGCTTCATAGCCGCCCTGTGCCTGGCTCACTCATCCCTGAGGCGAATCGTTAACACAAATACAGCCATGCCAGAAGCTGTTTCGCGTTGTCATCACGGGAACGCGATGCCCGTGATCGTACCACGGGCAATTCCCGGCCTGTCTGCCGATATCTGCGGCACCCCGACCTGCAGCACCACGCCGCATATGCGCAAGGCGACGCGTTGCTGCAGGACTGCCGTCCGGCCCATACCCTTTCCCTTCCACCTCCCTCGACAGATCACCGGCAGGACCAAAGGAATAGCCGGCGGTGGCGGCGGGGCTCTTGCGTTGGGGGGCGGGTTGTCCTAACGCTGAAAAATGGCGACTGCGGCGGGTTGGCGGAGAGGTTACGCAGCGGATTGCAAATCCGTGTAGACCGGTTCGATTCCGGTACCCGCCTCCAGAACGCCCTGTGACCTGACGCGAAACAGCAGCTCCGCCGCCATGAAATTGCGCTTCAGCCAAGCCTGACGCGGATCATCTGCCAGGAATGCGCCGGCAGACTTGCGCTGAGCGTCGAGCCATCCACCTTCGCCCCCGTTCCCTTTCGCGGCACGACCTGCGTCTGCTCCTGCAGCGTATTCACCGCGCGCAGGTTGGCATGGGTCATCACCTGATGGTCGATGACCTCGGCCCGGCCAAAACCCAGTAGCGACAGGTCAAGCGGCAGCGCCTCGGTCGGGTGGCGGTTGATGGCAAAGAAGGTCGCCGTTCCCCCCTCTTCGTCATGCACACCCGCAATGTCGACGAAGGGCACGTTGTCGTCATGTTCGCTGTCATAGCCCGGACAGTCGACGGCAAGATTCAGAGCCCGGCCGCGCCCGTGGCGGGACGCGAAGTAATAGGGATAATAGATCGTCTGCCGCCAGGCCGGCCCGCCGGGTTCTGTCATGATCGGCGCGATCACGTTCACAAGCTGAGCGATGGCCGCGATCCTGACCACGTTCGACTTGCGGATGAAAGTGTTGAGGATGCAGCCGACCTGCAGCACATCCTCGAAATTGTAGATATCCTCGAGCAGCCGCGGCGCATGGGGCCAGCCTTCGTTGCCATCGAGGATCGCGCGGTCCTGCGCGTTCGAATGATACCAGACGTTCCATTCGTCAAAACTGATATGGACATCGTGTTTCGACCGCTTGTTCGCCTTCACGAGGTTGATCGTGGATTCCACCGTGGAGATGTAGCGGTCGAGCTTGTGGTTGAGCGAGAGATAGGTCTGCGTGTCGCCAGTGCGGTTGGCGAAGTACATGTGCAGGCTGATGAAATCGACCGAATCATAGGTGTGTTCCAGCACGATCCGTTCCCATTCGGGATAGGTCTTCATGTCGGAATTGGACGATCCGCAGACGATCAGGCCCAGGCTCTTGTCAAAGGCGCGCAGCGTCTTGGCCGTCTCGTTGGCCAGCCGGCCGTATTCCTCGGCAGTCTTGTGGCCGACCTGCCAGGGGCCGTCCATCTCGTTGCCAAGGCACCACAGATCGACGCCAAAGGGGGCGGCGCGACCGTTCTTCTTGCGCAGATCACCCCAGTAAGACCCGGTTGGCCCGTTGACGTATTCGACGAAGTTGCGCGCCTCGTCGAGCCCGCGCGAGCCGAGGTTGATGGCGAGCATGGGCTTGGTTCCCACAGCATCGCACCAGTCGATGAATTCGTGCACGCCGACGGCGTTCGATTCCGAAGTGTGCCAGGCAAGGTCAAGCCGGGTGGGGCGGCTGTCGCGCGGGCCGATCCCGTCTTCCCAGTTATAGGCAGAGACGAAGTTGCCGCCGGGATAGCGGACGTAAGGGATGTCAAGGTCGCGGCAGAGTTCGATCACGTCGCCGCGCATGCCGTTCGCATCCGCGGTCGGGTGACCAGGCTCGTGGATACCGGTATAGACGGCGCGGCCCAGATGTTCGAGGAACGCGGAATAGACCCGGTCGTCGATCCTGGCGATGGAAAAGTCCCTGTGAGCGGTGACACGCGCCTTCATCCGATCCTCCCCCTGCGGGATGCGCAATGTTCCGCTGCATCCGTATCGGCATTGCAGATATGTATCGGACCGGCCCGATGACGCGTCAAGCCCTTGCGCGCATCAGGCATCGGTGGCGAGCCGCATCACGATGTCCTGGTCGTAATTGCCGAACCCCCGGCCAAAGATGTTCACGCCCCCCGGATGGCGGGCATCCTCCCGCACCGAGATGCGGAAACGGATGGAGCGGTGGCTTTCGAGGTCAAGGTCCTTGAGCGAGACGGGGCTGATCTTCATCCCGTCGACATAGGTGCCGTCGCGTGTGATGCGAAAGGATTTCAGCATCCCGTACTGGCTGCCCTTGAGCTTCCACCAGTCGGGGGTGAAAAGCCCGCGCTTGTCGCCATAGTCGCCCGGAGAGGTCCAGGTGCCGATGTCGATCCGGTTGACCGAAACGGTGATGTCGGAGGGCCAGTCGGCAGCGGTTCCGGGGACTTCGGAGGAAAGCTCGACCGAGAACTCCATCGACGCGAGATCACCCTTCATCAGCTTGATATTGTTTGGGAACTGATATTCGACATAGCCGCGGGTGAACCAGATCAGTCCTGCCCCCATGCGCGCGGGGTCAAGGAAGGTGTCGGGCACGTCGAGCAGGCCGATGATCCCTTCGCGCGAACAGAGGCCGCAGGGCGCGCTCACCTGGCAGGAGGTGTAAAGGCCCAGCGGCATGGCGACCTCGATCCGGTGGCCGTCGGCCTCCTGCGGGTTCTCCTTGAACATCAGGAGGACCTCGTCAAACAGGCTGTGGCAGATCTTCTGGTTGCCCTTCTTCGCGCGCTGCGTCTCGGTCCGGATCAGGCCGGCCTCCTCGAGGATCTGGATATTGGCCGAAACCGAGGATTGGGGCTGGCCAAGCGCCTGGGCAATCTCGTTCACGTTCATCGCGCCGCGGGTGTGCAGGAGCTTCAGCACCCTGACCCGGGCGGGCGAGGCAAAGGCCTTGAGCACATCTGCCCCGTCCTCGGGATCGACGATGAGGAAATTGCGGGACATGCGATTGGTTTCCGGCAGCGACGATGATTTCGCGTTCCATATCAGCTTTTCCGGTTCGGTCAAAGAAAACCGTGCCCGAGATGCCTCAGTCCAAATCCTTGCAGACTGCTCTGCACCGGACTCGGCCTGCGATGGCTTGCCAGGCGGATGGCCCGCCGGAACATGGTCCCCGGGCTTTCCAGGCAAAGGAGACCGCGATGACCAGACGCAGACAGACGCTCGACGGCGCATGGGCCTTTTCCCATGACTCCGATGCCCGGGTGCGGCTTGCCCACGTCCCCGGCCCCTGGGCTGCCGAGTTCGCCGACCTGCGCCACCGGGGCGGCAACGCGACCTATGCGAGACGGTTTGCCCGGCCCGGTCTGGCCCCGGACGAAGAGGCTGTGATCTGCTTCGGCGCGGCCGCCGAGGTGGCCGAGGTGAAGGTGAACGGCCGCCTGCTGGCCCGGCACGAAGGCGGGCATCTGCCCTTCGAGGTGGTGCTGCCCGGGGAAATCCTGCGCGATGTCAACGATCTGAGCGTGATCTGCCATGTCCCGGACGGCAGCCCGGACGACGACCCGACCTTTGCCGAAATACCGCATGGCAAGCAAAGCTGGTACGGAATCACCGGCGGACTGTGGCAGTCCGTGACGCTCGAGGTTCGACCCGTCCTGCATGCCGCCCATGTCGCGATCACCGCGGACATGACCGGTCGCATGGGCGCGCGGGTCGAGGTGGCGGGCGGGGCGGCCGAGGCGGAGGTCGCGATCCTGTCGCCGGAGGGTGCGGTGCTGGCCGCGGGGCAGACGGTCCGGGGCGACATCGCGCTGCATGTCGCCCGGCCGCGGCTCTGGTCGCCCGATGACCCGGCGCTGCACCGGCTGCGGGTCACGGTCGGGCGCGACGTGACCGAACATACCTTCGGCTTCCGCAGCTTCACGACCGAAGGGGGACGCTTCCTGCTGAATGGCCGGCCCTTCTACATGCGGGCGGCGCTGGACCAGGACTACTATCCCGAAGGCATCGTGACGCCGCCTTCGGTTGCTTTCCTTGAAGATCAGGTCCGCAAGGCCAAGCAGCTTGGCCTCAACATGCTGCGCTGCCACATCAAGGTGCCCGATCCGCGCTATCACGAGGTGGCTGACCGGATGGGGATGCTGGTCTGGACCGAGATTCCGAACGTCGCCACGCTGACCGAACGGTCGAAGGCCGCGCTGAAGGCGACGATGGAAGGCATCCTGCGCCGGGACGGCAACCATCCGGCGATCGTGATCTGGACCCTGATCAACGAGGACTGGGGCACGCGGCTCTGCGAGGACCAGAGCCACCGCGCCTGGATTTCGGGCATGGTGGACTGGCTGCGCCAGCGCGATCCGTCGCGGCTGGTCGTGGACAATTCGCCCTGCCACGGCAATTTCCATGTGAAAACAGACATCAACGACTTCCACTATTACCGGTCGGTGCCCGAACGCCGCGCAGAATGGGACCGGCTGACCGCGGAATTTGCCGCAGGCCCCGACTGGGCCTGGAGCCCCTTCGGCGATGCCGTACGGCAGGGGGACGAACCGCTGGTCGTGTCGGAATTCGGGGTCTGGGGCCTGCCCGACCCCGCCGGGGTCAGGATCGGCGGTGCCGAGCCCTGGTGGATGGAGACCGGCCAGGCCTGGGGCGACGGTGCGGCCTATCCCCACGGCGTCGAATCGCGGGCACATGCGCTCGCGCTCGACCGCGTGTTCGGCAGCTTCGAAGGCTTCATCCGGGCGGTGCAGGGCTACCAGTGGATGAACCTGAAATACGAAATCGAGGTGATGCGCCGGCATGCCCCGATCATGGGCTATGTGATCACCGAATTCACCGATGTGCATTGGGAGTCTAACGGACTTCTTGATATGAACCGCAATCCGCGGGCCTTTAACGACCGTTTTGCCACGATCAACGCCGATGTCGTGATCGTACCCGTGGTGGACCGTTATGCCGGCTGGGGCGGGGCAGAGTTCCGCTTTCCCGTGACGCTGGCGACCGGCGGCACCACGGTGCCGGCGGGGCGGCTCTTCTGGCGCGCGGGCGCGGCAGAGGGGTCGGTCGCGGTACCGGCGACCGGCCAGCTCTCGGC
>JBEIDZ010000009.1:0-18633 GCA_040383215.1 Paracoccaceae bacterium
AAACTGAAGCTCGACATCAATCCCGACATCGTCGCGATGATGGCGGCTGAGGTCGCAGCGGGCGAACGCGCCGTGACCGCCGCCATGCGCGAGGCCGGGACCGGGCTGAAATCGGCGTGGCGGCTGCAGATCACCGGCGCGGGGCTCGGGCCCCGGCTCGCCAACTCGATCCGCAGCCAGAACTTTCCGAGGTCGGGCGAAAGCCTGAACGCGGCGGAACTGGCCCGAGGGTTTGACGGCGGCATTAGCCCGCGCCCTGCTGATCGAGCACAACGATGTATGGGCCATTCAGCGCGCCAGATACATGATGCTAGAAACCATCTCACCGATGGGCGATGATGCTGTTATCTGTCTGCCCGCCGTGGCATCCTGATCAATCAGGCTGGCGTCCGACAGCACGGTGACGATCAGCGCCAGCTACACCGCTCTAAGGGATGGAATCGGGAAGCGGTGAAAGACGTCACGCTTCAGTCAAGGGAGAGGTCATCGCTGCCGGAAAATCAGTCTCTGCAACCGCGAGGAACATCCTGATTGCAACCGCAGCCGTTCTGTCATGGTCGATCTGCCCTGGCAGCCCGTACACATGTTCGCGAATGCCTTGATAAAAGATCGCCCCGTGCATGACCCAGACCAGTTCGATCTCTGATTCGGTCACCGGCCCGTCGGATGGAAGTCCCAGGTGCGCGCGCGTCTCGCGACAGATGGGGACCAACAGGTGACTGATGACCCGGTTGATGTAACGGGTGTTGATATCCAGCCCCTTGAGCCCTGCAAAGAAGAAGATGCGCATCCAGGTCCGGTTGAAGATGGTGCGCGTATAGTCGTGGTAGAAGTCGGTCAATCGCTCTGGAAGCGGCACTTTGCGGTCGCAGAGTTGCGCGGTCCAGTCATCTTTCCACTGCGACAGATAGACCGCCTCGTAGACCGCGTTGATCAGGTCCTCTTTCGACGGAAAGTAGCGGTAAATCAGGGGCTGGGTGATACCCGTCCGGCGGGCGAGCGCACGGGTTCCGCCATCAAACCCCTCTTCCGAAAAGTATTCGATGGCGCGGGCAAGGAGGTCGCTCTTGCGGGCCTCGGGAGACATGCGCGCGCCGCGGCGGCCCGGCTTTGCCGCGGGCAGGTCAGCAGTCAATGGATCAAGGGGGTCTTCCACGCGGCATCCTGAAACTTGCAGCTGTGTTCTAGCAGGTGGCGCCGGACGGGTTCAATCCGGCCGGCCGGCCGGCCGCTTTTGCTTGCAAACGGGGCTGGGCGGTGCTTTCTTTATCACATGATAAATACTGGCCGTTTGGCTGGGGCACCTGAGGGAAGGACTGACATGGCCATGAAGGTGGACCGTGCCGCGATCTATGCTGCGGCGAAGGAGTTGTCGAACTGGGGCCGCTGGGGACCGGACGACCAGATCGGCACGCTGAATCTGGTGACGCCGCAGGATGTGGCCGATGCGGCCAAGCTGATCCGGCGCGGCAAGACCTTTGCCCTTGGTCTGCCCTTGACCGAAAAGATCCAGTCTGGCCTGTTCGGAGGGCGCTGGAACCCGATTCACCAGATGCTGGCAACCGGGACAGATGCGGTCGCGGGCGTACAGGACGGCGACGGCAAGGCCTATCTGCGCTATGCCGACGACGCGATCAACCTGCCCATGCAGTGCTCGACCCAGTGGGACGCGCTCGCCCACATCTTTCTCGACGACAAGATGTGGAACGGCTACCCGGCCACGCTGGTCGATGTGAAGGGCGCAAAGAAGAACGGGATCGAGCACACCCGCGACAAGATGGTGGGGCGGGGCGTCCTGCTGGATGTCGCGCGCTGGAAGGGGGTCGACTCACTGCCCGATGGCTATGGCATATCGAATGCCGATCTTGATGCCACTGCGGCCGCGCAGGGTGTGACCGTCCGGCGCGGCGATTTCGTGATCGTTCGGACCGGGCACCAGGAACGCTGTCTGACGGCCGGGGACTGGACCGGTTATGCCGGGGGCGATGCGCCGGGGCTGGCGTTCGAGACCGCCTATTGGATCAAGCGGCACGATATTGCTGCGATCTGCGCCGATACCTGGGGCTGCGAGGTGCGCCCGAACGAGACGGACGAGGCCAACCAGCCTTGGCATTGGGTGGTAATCCCGGCCATCGGGATCACCATGGGTGAAATCTTCTACCTCCGGGAACTGGCCGAGGATTGCGCAGCAGACGGGGTCTATGAGTTCTTTTTCTGCGCCCCGCCGATGCATGTGCCGGGCGGCTGCGGATCACCGATCAACCCTCAGGCGATCAAGTAGCGGGCGCCAGCAATGCGGCGGGTACCACCGCCGTTTCGGCCATGATGGCGGCAAGATTTGGGTTCGACCGCCCGTCGATGTTGCTGCCGAGCGGGCCGGCAAGGATGTAGCTGCCCAGCCGCTGACCGATCTCATGGGCAACAAGACCTGCGGCGACCCGCTCGGCCGAATAGGCGCGGAGACCCTGGGGCACAGGCGTGTCCGTGAGGGCGCGGGCTAGCGCGGCGGCGTCGCCTGCGGCCTTGGTCACCCCCATGCCAACATGGGGCCGCGCGACGCAGGCGGCATCGCCGGCCAGCGCCACGCGACCCTGAGCGAAAGACGGCGAGAGGTGGTCGTAGATCGGGGTGAAGAATGGCCGTTCCGAACAGGCCAGTATATCCAGAAACGGACCCGGCAGATGCGCGCGGGCGAAATCCAGCACGCGATGCAGCACGTCGTCGCGCACCAGTGGTGGCGGAATCGTCATCTCGTGCCGGTGGCCGGAGGCATCGGTCAGCATCTCGGCCAGATCGGCGGCGTCAGTGGGGACATACCAGACGAAATTGTAACGGCGATGCCCGGGACGCAGGTCATTGCCGGGCCCCGCGATGGGATAGCCGATGATCTGGGTGCCCCGAGGCAGGAAGAAGCCAAAGGGCTGGAACACCTGATCGCGCACCGGCCCGGGCAGGTCTGCCTCGTGCGCCAGCGCCCGCCAAACGACATAGCCCGCATAGCGCGGCTGCACCGTGGGGTGCATCTGCGCCCGGACGGCGGAACGAAAGCCATCAGCGCCGACCAGCAGGTCGGCCTCGGCACGGCTGCCATCCTCGAGCCGCAGAGTGACCTCATCATGGGTCTGATCGTAGCCGGCGATGGCCTGGCTGAGCCGATAGCTGCCCGCCGGCATGAGCGCGCGCAAGAGCGAATGGACCCGATCCCAGGAGGTGACAATCTGCGGAAGGTCCAGAGTGGCGACGCGCGCGCCGGTCAGGTCATAGGCCACGCGCTCGGTCACTTGCACGCCCAGATCCCTGGTCTCTGCTCCAGCCAGGCGGATCAGCCCGTTCAGCAGGTCATGCGTCACGATCCCTGCGCCACGTCCGGAAAGCTCGGTGCGCGAGCGTTCCAGCACCACAACCTCCCATCCGGCGCGGCGCAGCATCGCCGCGGCAAACAGCCCGCCGATCGACCCGCCACAGATCAGTGCCCGCCCCGCCATCAGATCATGCCTCCGCTGGTCTTTGCTTGTTTATCGGCCTATAAATAACACAGAGCAAGCAGGCAGCAGGAGGGTGCGGGATGCAAGGCGACGGCGGCAATGCGCAATGGGCACCTGCGATCAGGGACGAACTGGCCGAGATTGCGGAAGCGGGCAGGAACGGCCATGTCGGCACACGGCTGGTCAGCGAAACGGATCGTTACCGGATCTGGCTGATCAGCCTGGCCCCCGGCGAAAGGCTGCGGTTTCACACCCATTTGCTGAACTACTTCTGGGTTGCCACTTCCGCCGGGCGGGCGCGGTCTCGTAATGCATCGGGAAGCGTGGCTGAGTTGGATTATGCTCTGGGCGACGTGCGGCACATGGATTTCGGGCTGGACGAAGAGATGACCCACGACCTCGAAAACATCGGCGACACCGTGCTGACCTTTACCACGGTCGAAGACAAGCGCAGCCCGAACCTGCCGCTGCCGCTCTAGCTAGACCGGGGAGATGGCGTGGAACGCCCCGCGCTGGAACACCAGAGGTGCGGCTTCGGCGCGGCATAGCGCCAGAACCTCGCCCAGGATGATTTCGTGATCACCACCAGGATAACGCGCCGCAACCCGGCATTCGATGTGCGCCAGAGCGCCCGAGATCAGGGGCAGGCCGGTCGTGCCGCTTTCCATCGCGATGCCGGCGAACTTGTCGTCTGACGGCCGGGCGAACTGCAGTGCGATGTTGCACTGGTCAGAGCGCAGCACGTTGACGGCGAACAGGTCATGTTCGCGAAAACGTGCCAGGCTGGGCGCGCGCAGAGCGAGGCTCCACAGGATCAGCGGGGGATCAATGGAAACGGTGTTGAACGAACTCGCCGTCACACCCAGACGGAACCCGTCGTTGCGGCCAAGGGTCATCACCGTCACCCCGGTGGGAAACGTCCCCATGACCTCGCGATAGATCGCGGGATCACAGGGTTGCAAGGCAGGGGCGGGCCGGTCCTGGAAGGGGCTGATGGCGTTCATGGGCGATCCTGGCGAGCGGGGGACACCGTGAGAATAGTTGACACCGGGGCTTCACGGCCAACAATAAGAACTGTCGATTGATATCAGAATGGATGATACCTCGTGAACCTTCGTCAGCTACAGACCTTTGTGAGCATCTACGAGGAAGGGTCGTTCAACCGTGCGGCCCAGCGGGTGAATGCCACGCAATCCGGCCTGTCGATGCAGATCCGCCAGCTCGAGGACACGCTTGGCTGCCTGTTGTTCGACCGCAGCGCAAGAGGCGTGACGCCGACGCAGGCGGGCGTTCGGCTTTATGCCACTGCGGTTGCCGTTTTGCGCCAGCTGGACGGGACGGCGGCGGACCTGCGCAACCTGTCGGGCACGGTCAGCGGCCGGTTGCAGGTCGGACTGATGCCGACCTTTACCCGCGGGCTTCTGGCGCCGGTCCTGTCGCGGTTCCTCGCCGATTTCCCGCATGTCGAGGTGTCGGTGACCGAGGCCTATTCCGCGCTGCTTGTCGAACAGCTGGCCGAGGGGCAGATCGACTTTGCAATCGTGCCCCGGTCCGCCGACCGCGACGGCATCCGCAGCCGCCATCTGGGCACGGACCGAGAGTTTCTGGTCTGTCGCCCCGGCGGGCCGTTGCCGCATCTTTCTGCTGTCCGGCTCACCGATCTGCCACCATTGCATCTGGTCCTGCCGTCTCGTGGCAACGCCCGGCGTGACCGGCTGGATGCCTATTTTGCCGCCAATGGACTGCCAGTGGCGTCCATCGTCAGCATGGATGCGATGATCGCTACGCTGGAGTTCGTGGCCGACAGCGACTACTGCACCATTCTGCCCGCCACAATCTGCGGCAAGGACCGCAACGGCACGGCGCGCTGGTTGCATCCGATCGTCGGTCCACAGCTCAGCGTGAATTACGCCGTGATCGAACCGGCGTCCCGCGCCTTGTCCCCGGCCGCAACGATCTTTCTGGAGCGAATCGAAGCTGAATACGGCCGCAGCGACCGCGCCTGGCGGGAGGTGCTGGTCGAGTTGGGGGCGATGTCACCTGGTTATCCGGAACCTTGATAACCACCATCAGAACTTATCGTTTCTCCTGAAAGGCAGATGCGCCCTAACCTGCACCTCTGACCCGAGGGAGGCGATCCATGCAGCTTGGATACTTTACCATGCCCATTCATCCCCTGGGCAAGGACTGGCGCCAGTGTCTGCGCGAGGATCAGGAGGCTTTCCTGCTGGCAGACGAGTTGGGCTTTGCCGAGGGATATGCCGGCGAGCATGTGACCGATCTGGCCGAAAACATCACCTCGAGCGTCGTGTTCCTGGCGACGCTGGCCGGCCGGGTGAAGAACATGCGGCTCGGTACAGGCACAGTCAATCTGCCCAACTCCCACCCGGCCCATGTTGCAGGTCAGATCGCGATGCTGGACCATCTGCTGGACGGCAGGTTCAACTTCGGCATCAGTCCAGGCGGCTTGCTGTCGGATGCCGAGGCATTCGGCACGCTTGACCAGGACCGCAACGCGATGTTCCTCGAGGCCATCGACATGGTGCTGGCGATCTGGACCGGGGAAGCGCCCTATAACCTGGACGGCAAGTACTGGAAGATCAGCACCGCCCGCACGCTGATGGCCGAAATCGGCCAGGGCAAGATGGCCCAGCCGCTGCAACGCCCGCATCCGCCCATCGTGGTCACCGCCGTTGCGCCGTTTTCCAAGGGCGTCGCCGCCGCCGCGGCGCGCGGCTGGGACCCGATCTCGGCCAATTTCCTGATGCCGAAATGGGTGGCGACCCATCGCCAGAGCTATGAGGAAGGCTGCCAGGCGGGCGGGCGGCCGGTCGATCTGGGCAACTGGCGGGTGGCAAAAAGCATCTTTGTGGCCGGGGATATGGCCACGGCCCGCGCCTATGCGACGGGGCCCGGCAGCCCCTATGTGCATTACTACAAATCTCTGGTGACCAAGCTGAAGAAGAACGGCCGGGCGAACCTGTTCAAGGACGACCCTGCCATGTCGGACGATGACGTGACGCTGGACTATGTGCTGGACCGGCTGGTGATCTGGGGCACGCCCGACAAGGTGGCCGATGACATCCTGGCGCTGCGCGAAACTGTGGGCCCATTCGGCATGCTGGTTTATGCCGGTCATGACTGGGCCGACGTGGCGCTGGCGCGCCGGTCAAAGGTCCTGATGGCAGAGCAGGTCTTGCCGCGTGTGAACGCCGCCATCGGCAATTCCAGAGCCGCAGAATGACCCGGATGATGATCCAGTCAGGCGGGGCCCGTATCTCGGCCCGGGTCGATGGCGATGCAGGCAAACCCTGGCTGCTTCTGTCCAATTCGCTGGCTGCCGACCTGACGATGTGGGACGACCAGGTCGCGCTGTTGATCCGGACCCACCGGGTGCTTCGCTATGACACGCGCGGCCACGGGCAGAGCACATCGCCCGAGGGGCCCTATGACTTTCCGATGCTGGTGGCCGACATGGTCGCGGTCATGGATCATGTCGGCGCCGAGACTGCCGACGTGATGGGTCTGTCGCTGGGCGGAATGACTGCGCTGGGCCTGGGGCTGACCCATGCGGCCCGGGTCCGGCGGATGGTGGTCTGCGATGCACGCGCCGATGCGCCTCCACCTTTTGTCAGCGGCTGGAACGACCGGATCGAGGCTGTGTCGTCGAAAGGGATGGAGGGCATCCTGCCCGGCACGCTGGCGCGCTGGTTCACGCCCGCCTGCCCGCAACCGGTTCTTGACCGCGCGTCGGACATGATCCTCGGGACCGCACCTGAGGGATACATCGGGTGCGCCGAGGCCTTGAAGACGCTCGACTACCAAAAGGACCTGGGCCAGATCGGGGCGCCGGTCCTGTACATCGTCGGGGCCGAGGACATGGGCGCGCCGAAAGAGGCGATGGCCGCAATGTCCAGCGCCACCCCAAGGGCGAGCCTGACCGTGCTGCCTGGGTTGGCCCATATCCCGAATATGGAGAACCCTGCCGCCTTTGGTGCGGCACTGGCGGACTGGCTGGACGCATCTGCATGACGACAGACCTGCGAACAGGCATCATCGGGCTGGGGGTCATGGGGATTTCCTATGCCCGCAATCTGCGCAAGGCGGGCATGTCGGTTGCCGGGTTCGACCCAGCCCCTGCCGCAATGGCAGCACTGGCCGAATGTGGTGGCACGCCCGGCGAAAGCCCGGCCAAGGTCGCGGCGCGGTCTGATGTCATCCTGACGGCCCTGCCGTCGGTGGCGGCTCTGGAACAGAGCATCGCTGCGATCCTGCCCGCCCTGAGGCCCGATCATGTGCTGGCCGAGATGAGCACGCTGCCACTTGATGCCAAGGAGGCTGCCCGCGGCGCGCTGGAGGACCGAGGTGCCGTGCTGCTGGACTGCCCCGTCTCGGGCACCGGGGCGCAGGCGGCAAAAGGCGATCTGGTGGTCTTTGCCAGTGGCGACGCGGCGGCGGTGGACAGGATCCGGCCGGTTCTTGAAGGCCTTGCCCGCGATATCCGCCATGTCGGGCCTTTCGGCGCAGGGATGAAGCTGAAGTATGTGGCGAACCTGCTTGTCAGCATCCACAATCTGGCCGCGGCCGAGGCCCTGCTTCTGGCCGAGAAATCGGGTCTTGAGCTGCCGATGGTGTATGATGCGATCCGCTCTGGCGCCGGCAATTCCCGCATGTTCGAGGTGCGCGGCCCGCTGATGGTCGATGGCAACTATGAGCCCGCAACGATGAGCATGGGCCTCTATCAGAAGGACCTTGCGCTGATCATGGACCACGCCCGGTCCGTCGATTGTCCGGTGCCGCTGATGGCGGCAAGCCTTCCGTACTATAGCGCCGCTCTGGCACAGGGCCGCGCGGCCCAGGATACGGCGGCGCTGTTTGCAGTGCTGCAACAGATGTGCGCGCGGGACGACGCATGACCGACCTGACCCTCGCCATTGCCGACCAGATCGCGAACGCCACCCTGGCCGAGGGGCGCAATCGCAAGGCGCATCCGCTGACCGTGACCGTCCTTGACGCCGGCGGCCATGTCGTGGTGACCAAACGCGAGGACGGATCGGGTATCCTGCGGTGCGAGATCGCGCTGGGCAAGGCCTGGGGCGCGCTGGGCATGGGCCTGCCGAGCCGGACTCTGTTCGACCGCGCCGCAGCGAACCCGAATTTCTTTGCTGCGCTGGCCGCGGCATCGGGGGGGCGGATCGTGCCCAATCCGGGCGGGGTCCTGCTGCGTGACGAAACCGGCCGGATCGTCGGTGCCGTCGGCGTGAGCGGCGATACCGCCGACATGGACGAGGACTGCGCGATCACCGCGATCCGCAGCACGGCGCTGATCGCCGATGCCGGGCGCCCCTGACATGCAGATTGATCTGTCTGGCAAGGTGGCATTGGTAACCGGGGCCGGACGAGGCCTTGGCCGGGCCATATCGCTCGCTCTTGCCGGGGCTGGTGCGAAGGTACTGGCGGTGGCACGCACCAGGGACGATCTTGTGTCGCTTGCCCGCGAATCCGGCGGCCGCGTGACCCCGATGGTGGACGATGTGCTGTCGAGCGCCTTCTACGACCGGGTCCAGGCGCTGCCTCGGCTGGACATCCTGATGAACAACGCCGGCGGGAACAAGCCGATGGCGATCGTCGATGTCGATGATGCCACGCTCGACCATCTGATCGCGTTGAACGTCCGGCAGGCCTACAAGACAGCGCAGGCCGCCGCGCGGGTGATGGTGCGGCAGAAATCCGGTGTCATCATCAACATGTCCTCGCAGATGGGGCATGTCGGCTCGCCCCGCCGCACGGTCTATTGCATGTGCAAGCATGCGATCGAGGGGCTGACCAAGGCTATGGCAGTGGAACTGGCCCCCGATGGCATCCGCGTCGTGAGCGTGGCACCGACATTCGTGCTGACACCCATGACGGAGGGCTTTTTCGAAGACCCGGTGTTCAAGGCAATGGTGATAGACAGCATCCCATTGCGCCAGCTTGCCTCGCCCGAGGATGTGGCGGCCGCCGTGGTCTTTCTCGCCTCGGACGGCGCGCGGATGATCACGGGCGAAAGCCTGCGCGTGGATGGTGGCTGGACAGCAAGGTAGGATGACGATGGCCCGATACCTCAAGCAGTCGCAAAAGGCCGCCGAACGCGCCGATGCCGACGCCGGCGTGCGCCGCACGGTGGAAGATATCCTTGCCCGGATTGACGCCGAAGGCGACGCTGCCGTGCGCGCCCTGTCGGCTCAATTCGACGGCTGGACGCCTGAAACCTTTCGCCTGTCGGACACCGAGATCGAAGCGGCGTTGTCCAAAGTCTCACGCCAGGACCTTGATGACATCCGGTTTGCTCAGGCGCAGGTCAAGGGCTTTGCCCAGGCGCAGCGCGCGGCCTTGCAGGATATCGAGGTCGAAACCCTGCCCGGCGTGTTTCTGGGGCACCGCAACATCCCTGTCAATTCCGTGGGCTGCTATGTGCCCGGGGGCAAGTATCCGATGGTCGCCAGCGCGCATATGAGCGTCGTGACCGCCAAGGTCGCGGGGGTCAGGCGCGTCGTCGCCTCTGCCCCGCCGTTCAAGGGCGCGCCGCATCCGGCGATCGTCGCGGCGATGCATCTGGCAGGGGCGGACGAGATTCTGGTTCTGGGCGGTATTCAGGCCGTCGGAGCAATGGCTCTGGGAACCGAGACCATCGCGCCGGTCGACATGCTGGTCGGACCGGGCAACGCCTTTGTCGCCGAGGCGAAGCGGCAGCTTTACGGCCGGGTCGGCATCGACCTTTTCGCCGGGCCGACCGAGACGCTGATCATCGCCGATGACACGGTCGACGCCGAAATCTGCGCGACCGACCTTCTGGGGCAGGCCGAACACGGGCCCACGTCGCCTGCCGTGCTGCTGACCACGTCCGAAAGACTGGCGCGGGCAACACTGGCCGAGGTCGAGCGGTTGTTGAAGATCCTGCCGACCGCAGACCTTGCCGGACGCGCCTGGGCCGATTACGGCGAAGTGATTGTCGTCGAAACCGTGGACGAGATGGTGGCCGAGGCGGACCGCATCGCATCGGAACATGTGCAGGTGATGACGCGCGACCCCGACTACTTCCTTCAGCACTTGACGAACTACGGAGCGCTTTTTCTGGGCCCGCGTACCAATGTGGCCTTTGGCGACAAGGTCATCGGCACCAACCACACGCTGCCCACGCGGCGGGCCGCGCGCTATACTGGCGGGCTCTGGGTCGGCAAGTTCCTGAAAACCTGCACCTATCAGCGGGTCACCACCGACGAGGCCAGCGCCATGATGGGCGAGAAATGCTCGCGCCTTTGCATGCTCGAAGGGTTTGTGGGCCATGCTGAACAGGCCAATGTCCGGGTGCGCCGCTATGGTCAGCGCAACGTGCCCTACGCCACCGCTCCGGAATGAAGGAGACTGCGATGTTGAATGCTGCTGTTGTAGGCCTTGGCTGGTGGGGCAAGACCATCACCGACCGGATGACAAAATCGAACGAGATGCGGATCACCCGCGCCGTCGATCTGTTCCCCCGAAAACCACGCGGCTTATGCCGCGAAATACGGGGTGCCCGTCTGTGCCGAGTATGACGAGGTGCTGGCCGATCCTGCGATCGACGCCGTGATTCTGACCACGCCCAACAGTCTGCATACCGCACAGGTTGCCGCCGCGGCCCGTGCGGGCAAGCATGTGTTCTGCGAAAAGCCGCTTGCGCTGAACCGGGCCGACGCAACTGCGTCAGTTGCGCTTTGTGCCCAAAAGGGCGTGCAACTGGGTATCGGGCACGAACGCCGCTTCGAGCTTGCCATGATCGAGATCGAGCGCATGGTCCGCGCGGGCGAACTGGGCACCATCATGCATGCCGAAAGCAATTTCAGCCATGACAAGCTGATCAACGTGCCCGTGACCGACTGGCGCCGGTCGGCAACCGAAAGCCCGGCCGCCGGTTACACCGCCATGGGCATCCACCTGTCGGATGCCTATGTGAACCTGTTCGGCCCGGTGTCAGAGGTCTTTGCCATGACCTCGAAACGGGTCTTGCCGGGCGACAACGGCGATGTCGTATCGGTCCTTCTGCGGCACGAAACCGGGCTGACCAGCTACCTGAACGCGATCCTCTACACGCCACATTATCTGCGGTTCTGCGTGTTCGGCACCAAGGCCTGGGTCGAATACATCAACGAGACCCACCCCGACACGCCCGGCCCCGCCACCTTGCGCATCCAGGTGACGAGCCAGCCCCCTCGGATCATCACCTATGACTGGACCGATTCGGTGCGCGCCAATCTGGACCTGTTTGCACAGGCGGCGCAGGGGCGGGCGACCTATTGCTTCACCGACGACCAGAAGATCGGCAACATCGGCGTGCTCGAGGCCATCGTCCGGTCGGTGGCGACGGGTGACGCGGTGCGGTTGGCCGAGCTTTAGCCTGACGGCACAAGGGAAAGCGGCAGAAGGTGTTGACGCACGCCCCAGCCCTTGGCATGTTTGGTGAAATATCACAGGTTGGAAAAATCGTGAGTCTTGTTCGGAACAAGGTCTTTGATCTGGTGCGCGGTGAAATCCTGACCTGCGCCCTGAAGCCGGGGGAGGAACTGCGCGAGGGCGACTTGGCGCGCCGCTATGGCGTGTCAAAGTCGCCGGTTCGCGATGCGATGCAGAAACTCGAGTTCGAAGGCCTGATCGAGATCGAGCCGCGCAGGGGCCACCGGGTCAAGCCCATCTCGGTCTCGGATGCCAAGGATATCCTCGAGTTGCGGATCATTCTCGAGACTGGCGCAGTGCGAAAGATCATCACATCGGCATCGGATGACGATGTCGCGGCGCTTGATCGGTTTCGGGTGGCCGATATCAACTCGATCCCTGTCTTCACCGCCTATAATCGCGAGTTTCACCACGCGCTCAGCGCATTGTCGGGCAATCGTCGTCTGGCCGAGGAGACGCGGCGGGTGATGGAAATCTACGACCGCCTTTGTGTGGTTTCGCTGCAGGAACAGCGCGGCAAGGGCGGATTTGCCGAACCTCTGGCCGACCACTGCGCCATCATCGACGCGATTCAGAACCGGAACGCCGCACAGGCGGCGCGCGTCGTGGCGCGGCATGTTGGCAAGTCCCGCAAGTCGATCATTCGCGGGCTGGGGCGACGACCTATCGTGGAATAGTGGCCGGATGGCTGCCAAGTGAAATATCAGAGCACCCGATCTTGTCGATCGTGGATCAAGGAAGTCGGACAGATGGCAACACAGACCGCCCTGCATTCCCCCTCGACGGACACCGGCGGGCGATCTGTGGTGATCAGGGGCCAGGACGTAGGCAAGACCTTTGGAGGCGGGGCCGTGGTTGCGCTGGAGGGCGCGAGCTTCGAGATCCCGAAAGGCGCCTTCGTTTCGCTGGTCGGGCCCTCGGGCTGCGGGAAATCCACCCTGCTGCGGTTGATTTCAGGGTTGATCGACCGGACGTCGGGCGAGTTGACGGTCCACGGCAAGCCCGTCTCCGGGCCGCATACCGATGTGGGGATGATGTTTCAGCGTGCGACGCTGCTGGATTGGCGCACCTCGCTGGAAAATGTCCTGCTGCCGAGCGAGATCACCCGCACGCCCACCAGGGCCGACAAGGACCGGGCAGCGGAATTGCTGCGTCTGGTCGGGCTCAAGGATTTCCTCTTTGCCTTTCCCAGCCAGCTGTCGGGCGGCATGCAGCAACGCGTGGCACTGGCCCGCCTGCTCCAGACCGGGGCGGATATCTTGCTTCTGGATGAACCCTTTGGCGCGCTGGACGAATTCACCCGCGAACGGCTGAACATCGAGCTGATGCGCATCGTGGCAGAGGTGGGTGCGACCACGCTGTTTGTCACCCACAACATTGCCGAGGCGATCTTTCTGGCCGATCAGGTCTTTGTCATGACCCCTCGTCCCGGCCGGATCGTTGAAATCGTCGATGTGCCCTTTGAACGGCCCCGGCCGCTGTCGATCCAGACTTCGCCCGAATTCAACGCACTGGTGGCGCGGGTGCGCGACCTCTTCGGGGGCGTTCACTGATGGCGGTGCAGGAGATCGCGGGTGTGACCGCGCCCCCGGGAAGAGGCCTGTCGATAGGCCAACGCCGGGCGCTGACCCATGCTGCGATCTTCATCAGCCTGATCGGCCTGTGGGAGGCAGCCTCGCGCCTGGGCTGGCTTGACCCGTTGTTCTATCCGCGCCCGTCCGACATCCTGGTGTCGTTCTGGCTGATCTATGTCCAGAACGGGAATGTCGGGTGGAACCTCTATGTGACCCTGGGCCTTGTTCTGGCAGGCTGGGTCGCAGGGTCGGTTCTGGGGGTGGGGCTTGGCGCGCTCGTCGGGTTCAACCCTTTGGTTCGACGGTTCCTGAAGCCCTATGTGATCGTGCTTGAAGCGACTCCGCGCATTGCCGTCGCCCCGCTGCTGATTGCAGCGCTGGGGTTCGGCGCGCCGTCGAAGATCGCCATCATCATGCTGGTCTGCTTCTTTGCACCGTTCATCAACACGCTGTCCGGCGTGGTGAACGTCGATCCCGGGCGGATGGAGCTTTTCCGGTCGCTGAGGGCCAGCAAGCTGCAGGTCATGCGCAAACTGGTCCTGCCGGATGCTGTGCCGGTGATCATGGCCGGCGAACGGCTGGCACTGACGGCGGCACTGTCGGGCGCGCTGGTGGCAGAGTTCATTCAGCGCGACCAGGGCATCGGGTCGATGATCCTGATCTACACGCGCAACCTGAACATGGCCTCGGCCTTTGCCTGCATCTTTACGCTGACAATCGTCGGTTTTCTGATGTTCAAGGGTATGGAATTGGTCGATCAACGTGTCGCCTATTGGAAGAACGAGGCCGGGTTGAAGCGCGTCAGCGACCGGCGCCGCGCCCGTGCGCAGGCCGAAGGGGTGATCTAGATGACCACACGCGCCCTGCCCTTCCCGGTCGGCCTGTTGCGCCTGCTGCCCCATCTGGCGCTGTTTCTGGCGCTGATGGTGCTGTGGGAACTGGCTGTGCGGTGGGGCTTCATCACCTCGATCATCATCCCGCGCCCCAGTGCCATCGTTGGTGCCATCGGTAAGCTCTACGTGACAGAGGGAACGATCTACCGCCACTTCGTCATCACCCTGACCGCGGCGGTTGGGGGCTTTCTGATCGGCGCGGGCATTGCGGTGACGCTGGCCGTCTGGTCATCACTGTCAGAGCCGTTCAAGCGCTATGTCTCGCCCTATGCCATCGTGCTGAACGTGACGCCGGGGATCGCGCTCACCCCGATCATCATCGCCTGGTTCGGCTATGGCATCGGGTCGAAGATCGCACTGGCGGCCGTGATCTGTTTCTTCCCCATATTCGTGAACACGCTGACCGGCCTGACCGAGCGCGACGAGGATCGCGAGGAGCTGTTCCGGTCCGTCGGCGCATCGCCGCGTCAGGTTTTCGTCAAGCTGCGGGTGCCGGCGGCGCTGCCACTGATGTTCGCGGGGCTCAAGATCGGTCTGACAACGGCGCTGATCGGCGCTGTCGTTGCCGAATTCGCGCAGGCGACCGCGGGGGTTGGCGTGCTGATGGGCCGCTTCTCCTTCGCGCTCGACATGGCGTCGTCGCTGGCAACGTTGCTCAGCATGACGCTGATCGGACTCATACTGTTCTACGCGATGGAATTTCTCGACGACCGGATCGTGTTCTGGAGGAGAGAGGCGCGCATGTCGGCGGTGTCGCAGGCGCGGGCCCGGGCCTGGAAGTCAGGCAATGGCGAATGATGACACCGACAGTGACACAGGGAGGACAAAAAGAATGAAGGTCTACAAGTCAACGATGCTGTCGACGGCGCTGGCCGTGACGATGGTGCCCGCCGCGGGGTTCGCGCAGGACCTGACCGTCGTCAACATGATCAACCCGTTGCCGCGATCCACCAACTTTTTCCCGCTCGTGGTGGGCGAGGCCCTGGGCTATTTCGCCGAGGAAGGGGTGGAGGTGAACCTGCTGCCCTCCGATACCTCGATCCCCTACGTCGCCTTTGTCCAGAACGGTCAGGCGCATCTGGCGATGCTCGACCCGGTCGAGACGATCAACGCGCGGCTGGCCGGGGCGAACATCGCCACCGTCTATGAGGTGATGCAGAACGCACCCGAGGCCATCGGCGTGCTCGCAGACAGCCCCTACGACTCGGTCGACGACCTGGTCGGCACCACCGTCGGTCTGGTCTCGGACCGTGACCGCGCCTTCCTGCAGGCATCCCTTGATGTACTGGGCGCCTCCATCGACGATGTGCAGACGGTGGTGCTGGGCGAAAGCGGCCCGACGCTGGCCGCTGCGATCCGCGACGGATCGGTCTCGGCCATCTCGGGCGCGGCCCCCGACTGGATCGCGCTGAATGCGAACGGCATCGAAGTGCGGCTGATCACGCCCGAGGAGATGCTGGCGAGCCCCGCCAACACCTTCGCTGCCAATGCGGAAACGCTGGAAGAGAACCGCGCGGCGGTCGAAGGCTTCCTGCGGGCCTGGTCCAAGGGGATGTATGTCAGCGCTGTGAACCCCGAGATGGTGGCCCATGCCCTGCGCCAGGGCGTTCCGGCGGAATGGGAGAACGAGGATGCGGGCCAACTCTATCTGAACATGTCCATCGGGATGAACCTGTCCACGACAGAGCGTCTGGGGGATCTGCAGCGCGATGTCTGGACCGACCTGCAACCGCGCCTCTTGTCTTCGGGCGCGATTGCGGAACTGGTCGACGTATCGACCTTCCTCAACGACACCTACATCGCCGCCGCCAATGATTTCGACCGCGCCGAGGTCGAGGCCGAGGCTGCCGCCTGGCTGGCAGAGAACCAGTGAACTCTTGTGGCGCGGCCCCTTTCGGGGCTGCGCCATCCCCTCAAGGGACTGCACAGGGGTGCCGCCCCTGCAGTCTGTTTTTTCGAATCTCAAGGATACCCTGATGGCCCATACGATCATCGACACGATTGACCGCGGCGACAGCCACAACCGCTATGGCCCGACCGCGGCCCGCCCGCTGCCGGGATCGAAAAAGCGCCTGACCACGCCCACGGTCGACATTCACGCCCATGTCGGTGTCCCCGAGGCGGCGGCCTATGTCGCGCCGCATCTGGTGATGACGGATATCGCCATGGTCCGGCACGCCAATGCCGATACCAAGGCCGTGAACATGGGCCAGGACGCAGACCGCAAGGTGGCCATGGTCGATATCGACGACCGGATGGCCGTGCTCGATGCGATGGGGATCGATCTGCAGGTCGTCGCCCCGCCGCCGTTCCAGTGCTATTACTCTGTGCCCGTCGAACATGCAGTCAAGGCCAGCCGCATGGTCAATGACGGGGTTGCAGCATTCGTTGCCAAGCGACCAGACCGGCTGGCGGGCCTCGGCACCGTGCCGCTGCAGGACGCGGCCGAGGCGATCAGGGAGCTCGAGTATTGCATGGGGCTGGGCTTCAAGGGGGTCGAGGTTCTGACCAATGTCCACGGCGCGGAACTTGCCGCGCCGCAATTCGCGCCGTTCTGGAAGCGGGCCGAGGAACTGGGCGCGCTGGTGATGATCCATCCCAACGGCTTTACCCACGGCGAACGGTTTCACGACTATTACTTTTCCAACGTGATCGGCAATCCGCTGGAAACCACCATCGCGCTGCACCACCTTATCTTCTCGGGAACGCTGGAACGCCATCCCGACCTGAAGATCCTTGCCGTCCATGGTGGCGGCTATCTGCCCGCCTATTCGGGCCGGATCGACCACGCTTGGGGCGCGCGCCGCGACAGCCACGCGAACCTGCCGAAACCGCCCACGCATTACCTGCGCAAGATCTATTTCGACAATGTGGTCTTCACCCCGCATCAGCTGAGATACCTGGTGGAAACCTATGGGGCAGATCAGATCGTGATGGGCACCGACTATCCCTATGACATGTGCGACTACGACACGGTCGAACATGTGATTTCAGCCGGGCTTTCGGCCGAGGATACGGCCAAGGTCGCGGGCGGCACCGCGCGGCGGCTGCTCGGGCTGGGCTGATGGCAACAGGGGGGCCGGCCACGGCCCCCAATCCACCGAGAGGACTTCCAATGCGCATGTCAGACCGCGCCCCATATCTTGCCTTTGCCGACCGGCCGCGCCTGCATCTGCCTGGCGGCGCGCGGGTTGCGGTGTGGTTTATCGTCAATGTCGAGGAATGGGCCATCGAGCGGCCGATGCCTCGCCAGGCCCTCACCCCCCCGATGGGCAACCCGTTGCAGCCGGACCTGCCGAACTGGGCCTGGCATGAATACGGCATGCGGGTCGGCTTCTGGCGCATCCTCAAGGCGCTGGGAGACCGGGGGCTGAAGGCCACGATGGCGCTGAACGGCAACATCGTGAACAGTTACCCCCGTATCGCAGAGGCGGCACTTCAGGCGGATTGGGAATTCATGGGGCACGGATTCGTGCAGCGCCCGATGCACCATCTGGACGACCAGCGCGCCGCCATAGACGCGACGGTCGCGGCCATCAAGGGATTCACCGGGGCGGGTCCGCGCGGATGGGAAAGCCCCGGTCTGACCGAAACGGAAGAAACGCTCGACCATCTGCGCGCCGCCGGCATCGACTATGTCGCGAACTGGCCGATCGACGACCTGCCCTCAGAGTTGATCACGACGCATGGCCCGATCCTTCAGGTGCCATACACGCTGGAAACCAATGATATCGTTGTCCATGCAGTGCAGCACCTGCCGTCCGACGGCTTCAAGCGGCGCTGCATCGACCAGTTCGACCGGCTCTACCTCGAGGGTGCAGATCAGCCGCGTGTGATGGCGATCAGCCTGCATCCTTACCTGACCGGCGTGCCGCACAGGATCGGGTATTTCGAACAGGCGCTGGATCATATCCTCGGCCACAGCCAGGTCGTCTGGATGAAGGGTTGCGAGATTGCTGACTGGTATCGCACCACAAGCTCAGGAGCGTGACAGGACCAACCCGCCCAGCACCAGCGACAGCCCGGCCAGCCGCTGCCAGGTGATCTCCTGCACCGGCAGGCCAAAGGCGCCGAACCGGTCAAGCAACATAGCCATCACCATCTGTCCAAGGATCGTCGCCGCCGCAGCGGTCATCGCCCCGGTCAGCGGCACGGCCACAATCAGGACAGTGATGTAGAAGGCGCCCATCGACCCGCCGACCCAGGCCCAGA
>JBEIDZ010000010.1:0-18607 GCA_040383215.1 Paracoccaceae bacterium
CCCCCCCGCCTCGGCCATGGCCCGTTCGGGATCGATGTTGAAATAAGGGGGTGTTTCGATGCTTTCTGCGCGCATCCTGGCCTCATGTCGCAGGTTTTTTGCATCATACCCTAAAAGTGAGCATATGAAAGATTTTCCGCGACATATCCGTCGCTCCCGCCCCTTTCCCCAGTATTTTTCCGGTTCCCCCGGGCTCTGTCGTGGCCTTCACGCATCATCTGCACTCGTTATCTTTGTGTTATTAATAAGTTAAAGCCCTCCCTCTTTTCCTGCGTTTCCGCTCATCTTGCTGATGAGGAAGGATATTTTTCTGTCCTTTCCGACAAGGGTGATTCCGATCCCACGATCACGCGATTCCGTTCCCACGCCTGGCCGACTCCGCTCCCACGTTCCCGTCTCTGTCTCGGCGCTGGACCGGGCCTGTGGATAACTCTAGGCTTGCGTCATCGAAACCACGAAGACCCGCCGCGAGTCGCGCCTCCCTTTAGCCTACCGCGCGGACGGGTCCGCAGGAACCGGGCATCCGTCCCGGACAGGCAAAGGGCAGGGCAGATGGCCATGGGTACTGTGCGATCATCGGCGGGGCTTGCCCCGATTCGCCATCCGCAGGGCGACTTCTTTCTCTGCGACATCTTCGCGCCCGTCCCCAAGGACGACATGGCGACAATGGAGCATCCCGTATTTTCGCTCGCCACCCGGCCCGACCTGCGCATCCTGTCCTACGACCACAAGGGCACGCATATCACCGTCACGCCCTCGGTGCGGGGGCTTGCCACGATCCATGACAAGGACGTGCTGATCTATGCCATCAGCCAGCTTGTCGCCGCGCTCAACGCCGGCCGCGCCGTGCACCGCACGCTGCAGCTGCGCGCCCACGACCTGCTCGTCGCCACCAACCGCGAAACCTCCGGCGACGGCTATCGCCGCCTGCGCGAGGCACTCGAACGGCTCGCGGGAACCCGCATCACCACCAATATCGCTACCGGTGGCCTGGGCGAGGCCATCGAGGTCACGACCGGCTTCGGTCTGATCGACAGCTGGCAGATCCTGCGTCGCACCCGCGACGGGCGGATGATCTCGGTCGCTGTCACACTCTCGGAATGGCTCTTCCGCGCGGTGCTGGCCAAGTCGGTCCTGACCCTCAGCCGCGATTACTTTCGCATGCGAAAGCCGCTCGAACGGCGCGTCTACGAACTCGCGCGCAAGCATTGCGGCCGCCAGGAAAGCTGGCGCATCTCGCTCGAGGTGCTGCTCAAGAAATCCGGCTCCGCCTCGCCCCGCCGGGTCTTCCGCAAGATGATCCGCGACATGATCGAGGCCGACCACCTGCCCGACTACCACATGGCCGAGGAACCCGGCGACATGATCCGCTTCACCTTGCGCGCAGGCGTCGTCGACCGCGTCCCTCCGCCGCTTCTCGATCCCGACACGCTGGACGAGGCCCGCGCGCTCATGCCCGGTGCCGATGTCCATGCGCTTGTCGCCGAATGGCAGCACGTCTGGCAGGCGACCGGTTCCCCACGCCTGCGCGCGCCCGCACGCGCCTTCCTCGGCTGGGTTGCCCGGCGGGCCGTATCCTGACGACATCGCCGTCACGCCCTGTCCCCCGTGGAGCCGTGGAGTCGTTGCGAAGGATTCCGCCCTGTGCGCTATCCGCCATCGTGCCGGACATGGGAGGCAATGCTGGCAAACCGCTGCCCGTGGTAGTAAAACAACTCACAAGTCCCGGAGGCAAGCGCCGGGCGACACGCAGGAGCGATGATGTCCGGCAAGGAGCCTGAAGAGGCTGATCGCGCAACGGCGTCAGCAGCCACGAACACAAACGACTCCGTCCTCCGGCTTGATGAAGTCAAGCTGCAGCGCAACGCCCAGACGATCCGTCCGGCCGTGCCCACCAGCCCGACCATCCCGCCCGTCCGGAAACCAGCACAACAGAGGCCGGTCGCCGGCCCGAAGACCGCCCGTCTCAAGACCCGCCACTGGGGTGTCGTCACAAGCTTCCTTCTGCTCGTGGCCGCTCCTTCGGCGCTGTCCTGGTGGTACGTGACCGAACAGGCGACAGACCGCTATGTCTCGACCGCCTCCTTTTCGGTGCACAGCGAGGAATCGAATTCCCCCCTGGAAATGCTGGGTGGCGTCGTCGATCTCGGCGCTTCAAGCTCGGCCGATCCTGACATCCTCTACGACTTCATCCAGAGCCAGGAACTGGTCGAGCGAATCGATGCGCGAGCAGATCTGCGGGCACTCTGGGCAAAGGCCGATCCGGGCCGCGATCCGGTCTTCGCCTATCACCCGCCCGGCACGATCGAGGATATGGTGGTCTACTGGAACCGCATGGTCGGGATCTACAACGATACCTCGACCGGAATCATGGATCTGGAGGTTCAGGCCTTCACACCCGAAGATGCCCGGCTGCTGGCGGAAATGATCTACGAGGAAAGCTCGGACATGATCAACCGCCTCTCCGACATCGCCCAGGAGGATGCGACACGCGTGGCGCGTCTCGAACTCGAAGCCGCCGTCGAACGCCTCAAGGCGGCGCGCGAGGCTGTGACGCTCTTCCGCAACCGCCATCAGATCGTCGATCCGCAGGCCGACATGCAGAGTCAGATGGGAATTCTCACCTCCCTGCAGGGAGAACTCGCCAGCACGCTGATCGATCTCGACATCCTTCGCGATACCACCGCCGAGAGCGATCCGCGCATCGTCCAGGCCGAGCAGCGGGTCGAGGTCATCGAACGGCGCATCGCCGAGGAACGGGCCAAGCTCGGAATCGGTACCGGTGATGCCGAATTTGGCGCGCAGGCTTCAGCCTTCGCCGACATCGTCGGGGAATATGAAGGCCTGATGGTGGATGTCGAATTCGCTTCGCAATCCTATGCTGCAGCCTATGCCACCTTCGAGACAGCACTCTCCGATGCCCGGCGGCAAAAACGCTACATCGCGGCGCATGTGCGCCCGACCCTTGCCGAACGCGCGATCTATCCCCGTATCGCGATGACCGTCGCGCTTGTCACTCTCTTTGCCTTCCTGGCCTGGTCGCTCCTGATCCTCATCGTCTACGCCATCAAGGACCGACGCTGAGCCCGCTCAGACCCGGAAATCGCGGTAATAGCGGCGCAGGAAGACAAGGCCCAGAACCGCGGGCAGCAGGCTCACGAGCACGACATAGCCAACCGACACATAAGAGTCGTCATAATTGGGGTAGAACCCACCCCGCATCAGCCCCACGACATGGATCAGCGGGTTGAACCAGAGCCAGTCGCGATAGGGCATCGGCACCATGTTATACATGAAGATCACGCCTGAGAGGAGCACCAGCGGCCTTGTGAGGATCGACCAGACGCTCTGCCAGAGCGGCATGACGGAAATCAGCAGACAGTTCAGAATCCCCCAGCCCGTCCCCAGCCCGATCACCAGCACATGGGCAAGCACGATCTTGCCGGCAATCAGCCTGGTACCTGTATCCAGCACCAGCAGGAGAGTGCTCAGCGTCAGCACGCTGATCGAAATCTGGGTCAGCGCATTCAGGATCAGCCGCGCGAGAAGCGCATCGATGATCGTCACCCGCGGATAGACCAGAAGCTGCTTGCTGTAGCTCAGCGCTGCACTCAGCGCCTTGTTGATGTTCATGAAGATCAGGAAAGGAATCATGCCCGTGGCATAGAAGAAGGCAAAACTCGTGCCGAGCGGGGGTGCCTTCAGAAACAGCGAAAACAGAAGCGTCATCGCGAATATCCCGCCGATGGGTTCGATGATCTTCCACAGATAGCCCCCCGGCCTGCGGCCGTTGGTCGTTCCCAGTTCGCGCAGGATCAGGGCTCCTACGGTCCGCAGCGTGGCAAAGCGCGGGACCCTGTAGGTCGGTCGCAGGCGGTGATAATCGACCTTGATCTGCTGCTGCATTGTCTTTCACGGCGCAGTTGGTGGCTGGTCCTTCATTTCATCACCCCTTCCCGGGATCAACCCGCCTCACTCCCCCAGAAGGACGGTGGCGGGATTGAGCGCGATTTCCACATCCGCATAGTAGCTTTGCGCCTGCGCGGCAGAGCGGTGAAGCGACAGCCGCATCGCCGCCTGCAGCGGTACGCCGTCCAGTGCAGCCTGCGTCAGAAAGCCCGAGCGCAGTCCATGCGCCGAGGCGAAATCGGCCCCGAGGCCAGCTGCCGCGAGATGCCGCTTGACGATCTGGCCGATCCCGGCAGGACTGAGCCCCCGCGCGAGCACCTTTCCGGAGCGCGAAATACCCCTGAAGAGCGGGCCTTCCCCGATGCCTCCCGCATCGATCCAGGCCACGACCAGCCGCGCCGCCCGCCCCTTGAGAACCAGCCGCGGCGTCTGGTCCCGGGCGGTTGTCTTGGTCCCGGGCAGGCTGATCCAGACCTGACCCGCTGCATCAAAGGCGGCAAGGTCGACATCCTCCCGGGCGATACCCGCAATTTCGCTGCGCCGCCGCCCGCCGCTGGCAAAGCCGAAGGCCAGGATCGCCCGATCGCGCAGGCCCGCCATCCCCGGCCCCGTCGCCGAAAGCATCGCTTCGAGCACATCCCGCGTGATCGGCCGGGCCGACTTGGGCAGCGGCCGTCGCGCCACCGCCTTGCGCGCCCTGGCACGGGCCTGTCGGATCAGCGGCGCTTCGAAGGGCGAGGAGAGATTGCGCATCCGGTGCATCGCCCGCCAGCTTGCGATCCGCCGGTCGAGTGTCGCCGGGGCCGGAGCTGCAAGACTCCGGCGCAGACCTGCCGCAACCAGGCGGTCGGCTACCAGCCGCGCAGGATCCTCCGGTGACAAAGCGGAAAGATCGCGCGCATGGTCGAGGATGAAGCGCAATGCCACCGGTTCGGTTTCCGGCCAGACCAGGTCCTGGCCAAAGGCGGCCGCCTTCCAGGCAGCCAGATAGGCCAGATCAGCCGCATAGGCGCGGCGGGTGTTCTCGGGCGTCCCGCGGGCATAAAGATCGTCAAGCGCGGTACGGTCTGCGGCAGGCAGCACCAGACCTTCCGCCAGGCGGGACAGAGAGACCGCAGGGAGCATCATGCCCTGATCCTGCCTGCACAGGCGACTGTGTCAAGATACGATAATTGAATATTATCGCTTATTAATACGGTCCAAAAGATTCGGTTCGGTTATGGTTGAATAGATATCGTTTTGATCATGTATTGTCTTATCATATTGTTTTCATTTATTAGAACCAACGCCCGACAGCCATGCTGCGGAAACCGACCGCAGCGGTGCGGGTCGTGGCCGCGACCACCCGCATGATGCAGGATGCCGTCCCCGGCACGCCTGTCGTCACCCAGGCACCAAGGTCATTTGCGCTGCCGGTCACGGCAGGGGCACCGACAAAGGCGACAGGATAGGTCCAGGTCACATCGGCGGACCGGAAAAGCGTGCCTTCCGCCGTATTCGCAGAAGCGACCGAAAGGTTCGTCCGCCAGCAGAGCTGCGTCCCGTCGGCAAAACGGAGAAACTCTCCGTTGGTACCCGTCCCGCGCTCGATCACGGCACCCTGCGGGACACCGGCCGTCTGGCTGACCGGGCCCACGAGGTTGCCGCGGTGGTAGACAACGCGACCATCCACCGTCGTCCCGGCGGAGAGGTTGGGAACGCCTGTCGCAGGTGTCACCGACAGCGCCGTACGGAAGGTGACACCATCATCCGAGACACGCAGCGCGAAGGCATCGCTCCCTGTCAGCCCCATCTCGGCCCGGCCCGAGAACCCGGTCTGGAACAGCAGCGATGCCGTATTCGCCGCGGCCCCCTTGTTGACCTTGATCCGGTGATCGCCGGTCTGATGCGTAAAGAGCGCCGCATCCCCCGCCACCGCCAGCCGGTCGGCTCCCGCCGCGGTCGTGTTCACTCCCAGCCGTGCGATACCTGCCGCCAGCCGTGTTTCGACCAGATCGACCCAGCCGCTGCCCTGCCGCACGACCAGCACCCCTTCATCGGCAACCCAGGCCCGCCAACCCGGCGCCGGCATCAGGAATACCCAGCCCCCGCCTTCGGACTGGGCGGCAATCCGCCCCGTCTGCCCCGCCCAGGCTCCGGTCGCCCCGGCCGGCACGATATGGCACAGGGTCGGCCCGGGATTCGCAGGTGGTGCCGTGACTGTCCGGCTTGCAACTGCCAGCTGGACCAGCGCGTCCAGAATCTGCATCCCCTCGTTATGGGTGACATGCTTCTGCGCCTGCGACGGCTGGATATAGGGCAGAGCCAGGCGAGGCGAGGTATCGGGCATCGGAGACCTTTCGGAACACGGGCAGTCCCGGCAAGACTCGCGCCCAAGTCTTGCAAAAAGCCGGGGGCATCGGACGGTCCGGCAAGGAAACCTTCATCTTTACGGGTCCTCCACGCCTCCGGCCAAGCTTGCAAGGCGTTTCCCTTTCCACGATGGTCGCGGCGCCACCCGATGCGCCCGCTCAGGAGCCGCCCTTGCAGATCGACCCGACAGCCCTGCCGGATGTCCTGCGCCTGATCCCCCGCCGCCTGACCGACGCGCGCGGCTTCTTCGCCGAGACCTACAATGCGAAGACTCTGAAAGAGGCCGGAATAGAGACTGTTTTTGTGCAGGACAACCATTCGCTCAGCCATGCTCCCGGCACCGTCCGCGGCCTGCATTTCCAGGCTCCGCCCCATGCCCAGGACAAGCTCGTGCGCTGCGGCCGCGGCGCGCTCTTCGACGTGGCGGTCGATATCCGCGCCGGCTCCCCCACCTTCGGACACTGGGTCGGCGCCGAACTGACGGCAGAAAACGGCCACCAGCTCCTCATCCCCAAGGGCTTCCTGCACGGCTTCATGACGCTCGCGCCCGATACCGAGATCGTCTACAAATGCTCGGACGTCTACGCACCCGCCGCCGACGGCGCCGTCCGCTGGGACGATCCCGACATCGCCATCCGCTGGCCGCGCCCGGTCGCCCCCGGCGCCATCTCGCCCAAGGATGCGGCTGCCCCCCTCCTGCGCGACTTCGCCACCCCCTTCGCCGCCGAGGCCCCTCGATGAAACTCCTCGTCACCGGCGGCGCAGGCTTCATCGGCTCGGCCGTCGTCCGCCTTGCCGTCGCGCGCGGCCACCAGGTCGTGAACCTCGACGCGCTCACCTATGCCGCCTGCCTCGACAATGTCGCCTCCGTCGCCGCAAGCCCGCTCTATGCCTTCGAACGGGCCGATATCCGCGACCGCGCCGCGCTCGACCGCATCTTTGCTGCCCACCGGCCCGATGCCGTGATGCATCTGGCCGCCGAATCCCATGTCGACCGCTCGATCGACGGTCCCGGCGACTTCATCTCCACCACTGTCACCGGCACCTATACCCTGCTCGAAGCCGCCCGCGGCTACTGGACGGCGCAAGGCCGGCCCGCGGGCTTCCGCTTCCACCACGTCTCCACCGACGAGGTCTTCGGCACGCTCGGGCCTGCGGGCCGCTTCACCGAAGCGACACCCTACGACCCGCGCAGCCCCTATTCCGCCTCCAAGGCCGCCTCCGACCATCTCGTCCGCGCCTGGGGCGAAACCTACGGCCTGCCCCATGTGCTGACCAACTGCTCCAACAACTACGGCCCCTTCCACTTTCCCGAAAAGCTCATCCCCGTCGTCATCCTGAACGCGCTCTCCGGCCAGCCGATCCCCGTCTACGGCCACGGCGAAAACGTGCGCGACTGGCTCTATGTCGAGGATCACGCCGAGGCGCTCCTCACCGTCCTGACCCGCGGACAGACCGGCCGCAGCTATGCCATCGGCGGCGAGAACGAGGTCCGCAACATCGACCTCGTGCAGAGGATCTGCGCGCTTCTCGACCGCATGCGCCCCAGGAGCCACCCCTATGCCGACCAGATCGCCTTCGTCGCCGACCGTCCCGGCCATGACGCGCGCTATGCGATCGACCCCGCCCGCATCCGCGACGAACTCGGCTGGCGCCCCTCCGTCACCCTTGACGAAGGGCTGGCGCGCACCCTGCGCTGGTATCTCGACAACGAATCCTGGTGGCGCGCGCTCCGGAACCGCCGCGGCGTCGGAGAGCGCCTCGGTGTGACGACATGATCCTGGTCTTTGGCCAGACCGGCCAGGTCGCCCGCGAACTGGCCGCCCTTGCCCCCGATGCGCTCTGCCTGGGACGCGCCCGGGCCGATCTGACCGATCCCGCCGCCTGCGCCGCCGCGGTCGTCGCCTACCGGCCGGCAGCCGTCATCAATGCCGCCGCCTGGACCGCCGTCGACAAGGCCGAAGACGACGAACAGGCCGCCACGGTCGTGAACGCCGCCGCCCCCGGCGCCATGGCCCAGGCCTGCGCGGCCGCAGGCATCCCCCTGGTCCATATCTCCACCGATTACGTCTTCGACGGGCAGGGCAGCCTGCCCGTCGCGCCCGACCATCCCGCCGCCCCCCTCTCGGCCTATGGCCGCAGCAAGCTCGCCGGCGAAAGGGCGGTGCGCGCGGCGGGGGGGCCGCATGTGATCCTGCGCACCTCCTGGATCTTTTCCGCCCATGGGTCGAACTTCGTGAAAACCATGCTGCGCCTCGGTGCCGAACGCCAGGTCCTGCGCGTGGTGGCCGACCAGACCGGCGGCCCCACCCCCGCCGCCGCCATCGCCGCCGCCTGCCTGACCATCGCCGACCGGCTGCGCCGCGACCCGGAACTCTCGGGCACCCATCATGTCGCCGGCGCCCCCGATACGACCTGGGCCGGCTTCGCCCGCGCCATCATGGACATGGCCCACCTGCCCGCGCGGATCGAGGAGATTACCACTGCCGACTGGCCCACCCCCGCCCGCCGCCCGGCCAATTCCCGGCTCGACTGCGCCGCTCTCGAACAGGCCTTCGGCATCCCCCGCCCCGACTGGCGCGCAGGTCTCTCCGCTGTGCTGAGCGAGCTCAACGTCCTGCCACTCCCCCACGAGCGGTAGATCGCCGATCAGGCAGGCACCCATCCGGCCCGCGTCAGTTGGCCCTGTCGCGCAACAGGAAGGCCGCACCCAGGACTGCTAACAGCGTCTCCGCCGCGGCCACGGGGCTTTCGGTGGCATAGACCAGATCGCCCGGCATGATCTGGAACTGGCCCGCGCTGAACAGCCCGTCCGCACTCGTCAGATCGATGGTGAAGACCGTGCGCGGATGGCGCGGCCCGCTGCCGTCGGCGCGCACCGCATTGGCGGGATACTGCCGCAGGACGAGGATTCCCTGCGGATTGGCACGGTTCTCGGTCACGCCCCCCATGATCGACAGCGCCTCGAGCGCGCTGATCCGGTCCCGCGGGAAGGGGTGTTCCGCCTCGCGGTCCGTCGCGCCAAGCGAAAGAAAGAAGCGGTCATCCTCCTCCACCAGCACCTTGTCCCCGCCGCGCAGGGTGGTGTCGAGCGCGGGATCGGCAAAGAGCCGGTCGACCGATGTGCCATAGATCTGGTCGCCGCGGACAAGCCGCACCTGCGGATTGTTCAGCGACTGGTCGATTCCCCCGGCCTCGGCCAGAAGGGCCAGCACCGTATAATCCTGATCGGGCAGCGGATAGGTGCCGGGGGCACGCACCCCCGAGACGGCGCTCACCGTGCTCTGCCGTCCTTCCTTGAGTTCAAGCTGGACCTGAGCCGAGGGGATGATCGCGCCGAAACGTTCCTGGATCGCCTCCCGTGCGCGATCCGGACTCATCCCGGCGATGCGCAGGCTTTCGACATAGGGCAGGAAGACCGTCCCCGCGGGCGAAACGGTGATCGTGCCAAGATCGACCGACCGCTGTCCCGGCGAAGTCAGGAGCGAATTCTCCTCCGTGCTCCAGACCCTGACGAGGACGGCATCGCCCGGCGCGATGATTCGGTTGGCAGCCTGGGGCTGGCGGGCGATCCAGCGCATCGCCCCGGATCCCGTCCGCGGCCAGCCGGCATAGCGTGCAAGCTCTGCCCGCGTCACCGGTTCGACGGCAAAGTCGTGGCTGACGTCGCCATTCGCCGCGACGCTGCCCTGAAGCACCTCGCGCTCGAATCCCGCACCCCGGGGAAAGCCGCAGCCGGCCAGCATGAGCAAGAGCACCGCCGCGCGGGCCGCAGAGGCAAATCGTTTCACGGCAGCGTCCTGAGCACTGATCCCCGGCCTCCACCTCTAGGGGCTGGCGGAATGGCAGGCAAGCCATGCGTGACGCCAGGCAACCCGGCACAGCAACCACGGCAATGGCCCGGAGGGTTGGCCGCGGCCCTCTCCCTGTCTGGATGGTTTACCCACCCTGCAGCGCCCGCTATCCAGAACCGGCAGGTCTTGCGCGGAAGGACCCGAAATGACGGCAGCAGACAGCGGCAGCGGCACGACAGCAGAAGAAATCGTGCCGGTCCTGCTCTGCGGCGGTACCGGCACACGGCTCTGGCCGGTCTCACGCCGGGCCTATCCCAAGCAGTTTGCCGCCCTGACCGGGGCTGAAAGTCTCTTCCAGGCCTCCGTCCGCCGTCTCTCGGGCCCGGGCTTTGCTCCCCCCCTTGTCGTTACCGGGTCGGATTATCGCTTCATCGCGACCGAACAGCTGAACCTGACCGGCGTGACCGGAGGCACTGTGCTGATCGAACCCGCAGCGCGCAGCACCGCACCGGCCGTTCTGGCCGCAAGCCTCTGGCTGGCGCGGACACATCCTGACAGGCTCATGCTCGTCGCGCCCTCCGACCACGTCATCCCCGATGCCGCAGGCTTCCGCGCCGCGGTCGCCCGGGGGCGCGAGGCGGCGCTGGCGGGGCGGATCGTCACCTTCGGCATCGCGCCGACCAGTCCCGAAACCGGCTATGGCTGGCTCGAACTGCCCGGCGATGCACGACCCGCAGACCCCGGCCCCCTCCCCCTCGCCGGCTTCGTCGAAAAGCCCGGCCGGGCGCGCGCCGAGGCGATGCTCGCGGGCGGGAAGTCTCTCTGGAACGCCGGCATCTTCCTTTTCACCGCGCGCAGCATGATCGCGGCCTTCCACGCCCATGCGCCCGCACTCATCCCCCCCGTCGAGGCCGCGGTGGCGGGCATCCGCCCCGACCTCTCCTTCCTGCGCCTCGACCCCGCGCCCTGGGATGCGGCGCCTGACATTTCCATCGACTATGCCGTGATGGAAAAGGCCCGCAACATCAGTGTCGTGCCCTATGCCGGCCACTGGTCCGACCTCGGCGACTGGGACGCGGTGCGCCGCGAGATGGGACCCGACGACAAGGGCCTGGCACTCTCCGGCCAGGCCGTCGCGATCGATTGCCGCAACACCATGCTGCGCGCCGATTCCGACGGTCTGGCCCTGGTCGGCATCGGCCTGAAGAACATCCTCGTCGTTGCCACCTCCGATGCCGTGCTTGTCGCCGATGCCGCCCGCGCGCAGGAGGTCCGGCAGGCCATCCCCGCGCTCAAGGCCCGGGGGCTGCGCCAGGCCGAGGACTTCCCCCGCGACTACCGCCCCTGGGGCTGGTCCGAAACGCTGGCGCGCTCAGACCGCTTCCAGGTCAATCGCATCCTGGTCAGGCCCGGCGCCGCGCTCAGCCTGCAATCCCATGCCCGCCGCGCCGAACACTGGATCGTCGTGACCGGCACCGCCCGCGTCACGCGCGACGGCGACGCCAGGCTGCTGTCGGAAAACCAGTCCCTCGACATTCCCCCCGGCACGGTCCACCGGCTCGAAAATCCCGGCGCAATCCCCTTGATGCTGGTCGAGGTGCAGACCGGCGCCTCCCTGAGCGAAGACGACATCATCCGCTACGGGGATGTCCATGTGCGCAGTCCCTAGGGACCGCGCCCCGGCATCCCGCCCGGCTTTCCGGGCTCCGGGGATCAGGGGCGCATGTTGAACTCGTGCACCCCGATCGCCTCCTCGATCTCGGGATAGTAGGTCAGCCGGCCCTCTTCGATCACCGCGCCCGCCGTGCAGATCTTGCGCAGCTGCGACATGGAATGGCTCACGAAGATCGCGCCCGCATGGTTCAGCCGCTCGGCCAGAACGGCCTCGCTCTTGCGCCGGAAGGCGGCATCGCCCACTGCCGTCACCTCGTCGATGAGATAGGTATCGAACTTCAGTCCCATCGACAGGCCAAAGGTCAGGCGCGAGCGCATGCCCGAAGAATAGCTGCTGATCGGCAGGTTGAAATGCTTGCCCAGTTCGGCAAAGTCCTCGACATAGGCGATCAGATCGTCGGTATCGACACCATAGATGCGCGCCACGAAGCGCACATTCTGCGCGCCGGTCATGTCAGGATGGAAGGATCCTGCAAATCCCACCGGAAACGAGATGCGCCCGTCCGACAGGATACGTCCCGCGGTCGGCAGGATCGATCCCCCGATCAGCTGCAGCAGCGTGGACTTCCCCGCCCCGTTGCGGCCCAGAAGACCGATCGACACACGCGAGGGAAAGACCGCGCTGGTCTCGTGCAGCACGACCTTGCGCTGCCCGTTCAGCCAGAAGATCTTGGTGAGGTTTTCAAGCACGATCATGCCCGGGCGCCCCTCCCGCCCCGCCCTTTCCCGCCATCGCCTTGTCCGGTGACAACACCGGACGGCTGCCCGCCGGTCCGTCCCGGCGGCGAGGCCGGTCTTATCGTCCCGGCCCGGGCTTGACCAGCGCCGCAGCAGGCGACGCGGGCCGGCAAAAGGCGATGGGCGGGCGCGCGCCGCTAGGGCTCAGACAAAGACGATGTCGTCGACCAGGGCGCGGGGGTCGGAGAGCCCCTCGATCATCAGGCTGTGGCCTCCGGGAAGGTTCAGCCGCACCCCGGAGGGCGTGACCACGGCGGCCGCGACAATCGCCGCGGGCGCAGGCGGATCGTCCGGCCAGAGTCTGCGGGACAGCAGGATCTCGTCACTGTTGTTGGCAAAGTCGGTGATCACGTCCTGCCCGCTGCCAAAGACGAAACGGTCCGCCCCGGCTCCTCCTGTCAGCCGGTCATCTCCGGCCTCGCCCCAGAGCATGTCGTCGCCGCCCTCTCCCCAGAGCGCGTCATTGCCCGATCCGCCCCAGAGCGTGTCCGCTTCCGTGCCCGCACGCAGCGTGTCGTGATCGGTCCCGCCCCAGAGCATGTCCCGGCCCGCACCGCCCCGGAGCACGTCCGCACCCGATCCGCCAAGAAGCATGTCGCTCCCCTCATCGCCCAGGATCACGTCATGGCCCGCATTGCCCTCTGCCGTGTCATGGCCGGCTCCGCCACTGATCAGGTCGTTCCCGTCTCCGCCGGAAAGGCTGTCATCGCCCCGGCCGCCATCGACCGTATCGGAGCCGGCCCCGCCCCGGAGCGTGTCACGTCCGGCCCCGCCCCAGAGCGTGTCACGTCCGGCCCCGCCCGACAGAAGGTCATTGTCATCCCCGCCAAGGACCGTGTCGTTACCGTCCTGCCCGAAGAGCTGATCCTCCCCGGCATCACCGCGGAGCCTGTCTTGTCCCGCATGGCCATAGAGCCTGTCACGGCCGCCGCCACCCCCGAGCACATCGTCGCCGGCATCGCCGCAGAGCGTGTCGCCGCCCTCGCCGCCGGAGAGCAGATCATTGCCCTCACCGCCGAAGAGCAGGTCCCAGCCATCCTCGCCCGACTGAACGTCGTGCCCCGCCTCACCGCGCAGCACATCATTGCCCGTGCCGCCCGAGAACCGGTCGTCTCCCGCCCCGCCCAGAAGCTCGTCGGCGCCGGCACCGCCCCACAGCAGGTCATTCTCCGCCCCGCCCGTTACCGTATCCCGGCCGGCGCCGCCATGCAGCCGGTTGGCCCCGGCCCCGCCCCTGATCGCATCGTTGCCGTCATCGCCCTCGATGATGTCGTCTCCCGCCCCGCCGTCCAGCCGGTCATCCCCCTCCCCGCCCCGCAGGAGGTCGCTGCCGTCCCCGCCATCAAGGCGGTCGTCGTCCTCATCGCCCGAAAGCGTGTCATTGCCAGCCTCGCCCAGGATCAGGTCATTGCCGAACGCCCCGCCCAGGGAATCGTCTCCACCCGCACCGTAGAGCCTGTCGCCCTTGTTGGAGGCAAGGATCCTGTCCACCCCCTCCCCGCCCCGGAAGGTCATCGGCGGAAGAACCTCGGACACGAAACCCGGGCCAAGCCGCGACAGCCCCACGATCTCGAGTTTGCCGATCCCGGACGCACTCAGACTCTTGCCGTTTGCGGTCTGCAGGACCAGCACCTCGCTGCCATAACGGATTTCGGCCCCTTTCGGGATCGGGGTGATGGTAAGCTGTGATGCAGCCCGCAGATTGGCCCAGGCCGACAGATCGAGCCGGTCCGCGGCCCCGTTGAAATCGGTGATCCTGTCAGCCTGCCCGTCGGCTGCGATCACGAAAATGTCCCGGCCCCTTCCCCCGGTCAGCGTATCCTGGCCCGCCCTGTCCATCAGCACGTCATTGCCGGTGCCGCCGGTCAACTGGTCGTCGCCCGCCCCGCCCGCAATCAGGTCATCCCCACCCCCGCCGGTCAGGACCGCATCGCCCTCGCCGCCGCTCAGGACCTGCCCCGATCCAAGCTGCAGCGCGACCTGCGTGATCCCGGGTTCGGTTGCGCTTGTCACCATGATCTGCAGATCGCCCCCCTGCTCGGCCAGCGCCACCGCCGCGACATTGTCGAGCGTCCGTCCCGCACTGTCGGCCAGCGTGGCCCGGTCCAGGAGTCGTCCTCCCGGCAGGAGTTCGAAGACCGTGATTCCGTCATCGGCACCTGCCACGACCACATAGGTCCGACCGGCAACCACGATGCTCTCGACGATCCGGGCCCCCTGGAACCGGGTGCCGATGTCGTCCATCACATGGTCGGTGACGGCAAGGCTCCCGTTCGTGCCGATCCGGGCAACCGTCAGCGTGCCCGTTCCGGCCGCGACGAAGACGGCATGCACCGCACCCCCGGCAACCGCCGTCGTCAGCGCCATCGGACCGTCAATCCCGAGCCCGGTGGCCGCCGCGACCCGGGTCACCTCGGCGGGCAGGCCATCTGCGCCGACACGCCAGCAGATCAGCGCATCGTCCGCCGCCGAGGTGGCGACCAGAAAGACCGAACTTCCCAGGGTGATGGTCTCGATATCGGTCAGGACCGCCCCGGCCGAAGGTCCCGCGCCGCCCGGCAGGCTCACGGCCGAAAGCCGGCCACCGTCCGCGATTTCCCAGACCGAAATCTCCTCCGATCCAAGCCGGAGCCCGAAGAGATATTCCGAACCGGCAAGCCGGGCTGTCGAAAGCGCGCTGAGATCGGCCGGCAGGACCGTACCGAGGTCGACCCGCGAGGTCAGCCGGCCTGCGGTATCCGTTCCGATACCCCAGAGCCCTGTCCTGCCCATGCCGGTGACAAGCGCCATGTCGCCCGGGGTCATGATGAGCCGGCTCTCGATCCCGGGGGCCGCAAGCCCGGACAGGGCATAGCGGTCGATTTCGGTCAGCGCGCCCGATGTGGCCAGCGCATAGACCGCCACACCGCCGCCCGGCCCGGTCGTCGCATAAAGCCGCGGGCCACCCGGCCCGCCTGCGATGTCAAGGTCGCTGACCCCGGTCAGCCAGGGATTGCCCGCTCCTCCCAGAACTGTTGCCGACCCGAACACCAGATCCGTCATGCCAGGGCCCCGACCGTGAATGGACGGACCGGACTCTGGGGCCAAGAGACTAAGGAAGGCTCAGGCCGACCCCGGCAGACGGAGAGAAAATACTGACGATTTGCGGCAAATCGTCCGCAGGGCCGCGCCGCGGTCCTGCCGCCCGACCTTGGCCAAAACCCCACCGACGCGATACCGACGCAATACCGACGCGATACCGACGTGTCAAAAAACGCCCCGCCGGCCGGGAAAGGCGCATGCAACGCCCCTGGAATTTTCAGGAATATCTTTCTGGATCAGTATCTTGAAGTCATCATGCCGCGGGTGATGTTTCGCATGCGAAAGGTCTTCCCCCCTCCCGGGGTCCCTTACCTCGCCGCCTGCCCGCCCCGCTCCGCAATCCACGCCCGCACCGCCTCGGCCAGCGCGGCATCAGCCCCCGCCCCCTCGATCACGATCCGCCCGGCCCGGGCGGTGATCCGCAGCCCTGACAGTGTCGGCTCGTTCCGGTCCGCCCCGGCCGGAGCCGGACGCCGTGCCGGCCCACGCAAGGCCGCCTCCAGAAGCCGCGCCTCGGCCTCGGCCGTCGCCGCCCCATGCAGGGCCGCGCGCGCGCGTGCCGCGAACCCTGGCTCCTCCGCCAGCGCCTTCGAGAGCCTGAGCCCCAGCCGCTCGGAAATGCGGGCGGGAAACCGCAGCGCCCCGTCCAGCGCTGCCACGACCGGGATGAAGGATTTCACCTTCGACCGCCGCGGCAGGCTCGCCGTTGCGAAAAGCCCCTGCAGCGCCGCCTTCTGCGACGGATAGACCCCCGCCTCCACCGCCCGCATCACGATCCGCGCCCGCTCGTAGAACGAAAGCCCGACCCGGATCTCGTTCTCCTCGACCATCGCGACATAAGGCGCCGCTCCCCCCTCGGGCCGGCGCAGCAGCGCCAGGACCGTCGCAAAGCGCGCCTCGCCCGTCTCGAGGGCCAGCTCGCGCAGCGCTGCCAGCCGCCGCGCGCCCGAGATCAGGCCATAGCGCATCGCCCCGCTCCGGTCGGGGCCGATCTCGGCCACCTCCACCGGCATCTGCTGGCCGCGCGCGACAAGGCTCTGCTTCAGCGCCGCCATCTCGTCGGGATCGGTCACGATCCGGTCGCGGATCAGGAAATCCGCCACCACCGCGTCAAGCGGCAGCACCAGGACCATCCGCCCCCCGGCCCGGGCGGTCGCCAGTTCCCCGGATACCTCCGCGAGTGCCGCCATCGCCGCGGTCTCGCCCGCGACCTGGGCGATCGGCATCGCGGCGACCTGAACGCCCGCCGTGGCAGGTGAGGGGACGAGCCCCGTTCCGGAACCGTCGAGATAGTCGGGCAGGGGCCCGCCCAGCCTTTTGCGTGCCATCAGCCCCTCTCTCCTGCGGCCTTCTCCTCGCGCCGCCAGATGCCGACGAGCAGCCGCTTGAAGGCAGCATAGGTCTCGTCGAAGGTCTCGCGCCCGCGGACATAGGTCTCGCGGTTGAAGTCGCGGTAATCGGCCTCGTAGATGCCGTGCACCTGTTCGCCCGCCTGCCCGATCAGCGCGGTGAAGTCCTGCCGGTGGGGCGATAGCACCGGGCCGAGATAGGCCTGCATCAGCGCCGCAAGCTCTGCCTGCTGGCTGCGGTCATAGCGCGTGATGACCGCGCGCACCGCATCCCATTCGAAATGCACCTCCGGCCGGCCAAGCGCGCGCGCTGCCATGTTCTCGCCCTGCTCGATCGAGGCGAAGGTCGCATGCAGCATGTCGAAGAAGCGCCCCGTGGAATCGAATTCCAGAAACGAGGCCCCGAGCGGCACCAGAAGGATATCCGCCGCGGCAAGCCCGTTGATCGTCAGATAGCCGAGCGCCGGGGGCGTATCGAGAAAGACGAGGTCGTAGCCTTCGAGAAACCCCGTCTCCGCCAGCGATTCCCCGAGCGCATCCCAGAGCTTCCAGGTCCGCCCCTGCATCCGCCAGACCGGGATCTGGAACTCCGACCAGTAGAGGTTGAGCTGTGCGCCGATCAGGTCGATGTTGGGCCAGTGCGTCTTCTGCACCAGCCGTTGCGGCGTCATCGTCAGTGCCTCGGCCAGCGTCTCGTCCAGCGCGACCGGATCATCCCCGCGCTGCTCGCGCGCCCGGTTCTCGCCCTGCAGGTGCTGCGCGTAATGCCGTGCAATCAGCGGAAACACCGTCTGCCATTCGTCTGCCACCCGCCCGCCGAAGATCGAGGTCATCGAGCCCTGGCTGTCGAGGTCGATGACCAGCACCCGGTAGCCGTCGAGCGCAGCCGACATCGCCAGATGCGCCGCGGTCGAGGTTTTGCCCACACCACCCTTGAAGTTCGCCACCGCCACGATCTTGGGCGCAAGCCCCTTCGGCCGGTAGGGGCGGTATTCCTTCGCCTTCGAGCCTTCCTGGGCAAGATGCGCCCTGAGCCGCAGCACCTCGTCGAGGGTGAACCATTTCGCGCCCCCTTCCGTATCCGACCGCCCCTGCGGCAGATCCGGGTTCTGCCGCAGCACGCGGCGGAAATGCGCAGGCGCCACCGGAATGAGGTATTTGGTGATTTCCCAGGTCGAGAAGAGCCGCAGCTCGCGCCGCCCTTCCGGGTTCAGTCCCCGGCTGGCCAGGTCATCGCGCCCCCGCGCGCAGGCTCCGGCGATCTCGGCAAAGCGAGCCGTCGCCGTGGGCCCCCCCGCCTCGGCCATGGCCCGTTCGGGATCGATGTTGAAATAAGGGGGTGTTTCGATGCTTTCTGCGCGCATCCTGACCTCATGTCGCAGGTTTTTTGCATCATACCCTAAAAGTGAGCATATGAAAGATTTTCCGCGACATATCCGTCGCTCCCAGCCCTTTCCCCAGTATTTTTCCGGTTCCCCCGGGCTTTGTCGTGGCCTTCACGCATCATCTGCACTGGTTATCTTTGTGTTATTAGTAAGTTAAAGCTCTCCCTCTTTTCCTGCGTTTCCGCTCATCCAGCTGATGAGGAAGGATTTTTTTCTGTCGTCTCCGGCAAGGGTGATTCCGATCCCACGATCACGCGATTCCGTTCCCACGCCTGGCCGACTCCGCTCCCACGTTCCCGCCTCTGTCTCGGCGCTGGACCGGGCC
>JBEIDZ010000011.1:0-17830 GCA_040383215.1 Paracoccaceae bacterium
GAAAGCTCGAGCGAGATGTCGGAGCCGTACTCGATATAGACGCGGTTTACCTGCTTGCCGTAGGGGCCGGTCTGTTTGGTCACGAGCTAGAGGCCTAGCATGAGGCGCGCCTCGGCGGCGGCCTCGCTGGCCGAGCGGGTGATGCGCACGCCCCCCTTGTCGCCGGCATCGGCTTCGATGAACCGGCCTTTGCCGCGGCCGCCGGCATGGATCTGCGCCTTGACCACCAAGACGGGACCGTCGATCTGGCCGGCGGCGGTCTTGGCATCTTCGCCGCGGATGACGGGGCGGCCGTCGCTGACCGGAGCGCCGGCGGCGCGCAGGAGCGCCTTGGCCTGGTATTCGTGGATGTTCATCGCGGGCCTTCCCGGTTTGCCGTTCGAGGTTGTTCAACCACGGGGACAGGTGGGGCTGAACAGGGAATTCCCATACAGGGGGAAAAATCCGACATTTGTGATCACACTTTTCAGGGGTGTGATCACAAATGACGATGCCCTGGATGCGGTGATTCGCGACTCGCCGGCGTCAGTTCAGAACGACGATGAAGAGGCCCGCATTGCCGGAGACAAGCTGTTGGAATTGCCGCAAATTGTCGGCATTCGCACGGCGACCGCGTTCCATGTAGGGAAGGAGGGTTTCGCCCTGGATCATGCCGACGATGTCGAGTTCGGGCGGGTCTGCCAGGAGGCGGGCGAGGTTGATCCCGGCATCGGGGGCCAGGCGCCAATAGGGGATGAGGAGGTCTCCCTTCAGCACGGCCTCGGCATCGGCGAGGATGGCGAGCCAGCGCTCTCCCGTCTCGGGCGGGAAGTCGAGGGGGAGGGCGGAGGACTGGTTCTTGTTCGGGATCCATTCGGCGTCGTTGTCGGTTTCGCGGGCGACGCGGCGCCAGAAGCTGCGGTTGTCGGCGATGAGCGCGAGGAGGTGGTCGCGCACGGCCGCCGTGCGGGCGGGGTCGGGGCGCTGCTCGATGCTGCCCACGAGGATGGCGACGAGGTCGGCGATCTGGCCGGCTTCGGTCATGCCAGGTTCGGCAGGGCTGGCGGCCGCGTCAGGCGAGATGGCCTGCATCGCGTCGCGCGCGGCGATGACGCGAGCGATCGTGTCGGTGGGTGAGAGAGCGAGGACAGCCTCGGAGAAGGCCGAGAGCATGTGCGCATAGGCCGAGAGCCAGGCGGCATCGGCGGTGTCGAAACGGATGGTGACCTCCGGGGCGGGCGTTGCGGGCATGAAGCCGGGCCGCAGGAATGTGCCGGCGACGTCGCCGAACGCTTCGCCCGGGTCGCGGGTCGCGTTCATGTTGATGTCGAACCAGAGGTCACCGGTCGAGATTGTGACGGCGAGGTCGTCGTCGTCGGTGACGGGCGCGATCATGGCGATGGCGGTGGCGAGGTCGCCTTGCATGGTGGCAAAGAGCGACTCGATCATTGCCGGGTCGAAAGGGCGGGGTGCGGGGTTTTCCGGAATGGGCAGGCGCAGCACCGGCAGGCCTTGCAGCAGGGAGGTGTCGGATAGCCCGACCTGCCATCGAGTCTGCAAAGCGCGTTCGAGAGCGCCGAGAAAGAGGACCCCGCCGAGGGCGAAGCGGTCTGAGGCGGTCGGGTCCGCGATGGAGGCAATCGTCGCGCGCGCGCCGGAGAGACCCTGGTCGCGGATCAGGGCGGAGTAATCGGTCTCGGCCATCGCCGGGAGGGCGATGAGCGCGAGGGGGAGGGCGGCAAGGGGTTTCATCGGGGACTCCTGCTTTGGCATGGAAGCCAGGCGCAGGGTCGCTGAGGACACCCCCTTGCGTCAAGGTCGGAAAAACCTGAACCGGGCAGGGCCCGCCCGGTCAGGGCAGCGAGGGGTCGATCGTCTTGCAGGCGGCGACGAGCCCGCGGACGGCGGCGACGGATTTGTCGAACATCGCCTGTTCATCGGGCGCAAGCGCGATGTCGACGATGCGTTCGACCCCACCCGCGCCGAGGATCACCGGCACGCCGACGTAAAGGCCGTTCAGGCCGAAGGCGCCGTCGACATGGGCGGCGCAGGGCAGGAGGCGCTTCTGATCCTTGAGATAGGCCTCGGCCATTTCCACCGCCGAGGCGGCGGGGGCGTAGAAGGCTGAGCCCGTCTTGAGCAGGCCCACGATTTCGGCTCCGCCGTCGCGGGTGCGCTGGACGATGGCATCGAGACGATCCTGCGTGGTCCAGCCCATGGCGACGAGGTCGGGCAGGGGAATGCCGGCGACGGTCGAATAACGCACGAGCGGGACCATCGTGTCGCCGTGGCCGCCGAGGACGAAGGCGGTGACGTCCTTCATCGAGACGCCGAATTCGGAAGAAAGAAAATGTCGGAAGCGGGCGGAATCGAGCACGCCGGCCATGCCGACGACCTTGTGGTGTGGAAGGCCCGAAAATTCTCGCAGGGCCCAGACCATCGCATCGAGCGGATTGGTGATGCAGATCACGAAGGCACCGGGTGAATGGGCGCGGATGCCTTCACCCACCGCCTTCATGACCTTGAGGTTGATGCCCAGAAGATCGTCCCGGCTCATCCCCGGCTTGCGGGGGACACCGGCGGTGACGATGCAAACATCGGCGCCGGCGATGTCGGTGTAAGAATTTGCACCCTTGAGCGTGGCATCAAAGCCTTCGACCGGGCCCGATTGAGCGATGTCGAGCGCCTTCCCCTGGGGCGTGCCTTCGGCGATGTCGAAGAGGACGATGTCGCCGAGTTCCTTGAGCGCGATCAGATGGGCGAGCGTCCCGCCGATCTGTCCGGCACCGATGAGGGCTATCCTGGGTCTTGGCATGGGCGGGTCCTTCGCGGGAAAGTCTTTTCGGCCCTTTGGGTAATCCCGTCATGTCCCCGGTGCAAGCATGTGACCTTCAGGCAAACCCGGTCGCGGCATGGTGACGCAAGCCGGGGTCAGGCACCTTCACCTGAAGGAGGAAGCGGTTCGGCCAGAATTTCGAAGGCCTGACCCGAGGCGACAAGGCAGGTAAGTCCGCCCGCCGATGTCACGGTGATGGTCCAGGTGCCGGTGTCGGGATTGGCCCAGGTTTCGACAACCGTGTTGTCAGCACTGAGCGCGATGGTCTGGCGCGCTTCACCATAACCTTGGGCAAGGCGGTCGCTGACCGTTTCGTGGGTAGCACAATTGGCGGTCTGCGACTGGGCAGGCCCTGCTGAAAACGTGGCGGCAAGGAGAAGCCCGAGAGAGAAGGCGATGAAGATGTCGTCCATGTGTCCACCTTTGCGTAAATGCAGGGTCCGGTGCCGTCGAGACTGGTGGAAAGGCTGCCAAAAACTGGTTAACAGACCGTTCGCCACGTTCGCCTGAAGAGGTGCATCCGGGGCAACAGCCCCGCCAAAGGTGAAAAGGGGTCCTTGAATCCCGACGCTTGGCGCGCGACCGTCAGCCGAAGTCGGTTCATCCGGCGTGAGGGAGGCGACATGATCTGGATGATTCTCGGGATGCTGCTCTGGGCACTGGCGCATCTTTTCAAGCGGCTGGCACCGGCAGCCCGCGCTGACATGGGCGACAGGGCAAGGGGCATGGTGACGCTTGGCGTGCTTGCCGGTGTCGTCCTGATGGTGATCGGTTACCGCGGCTGGGATGACTCAGCCCTGCTGTGGAACAGTTCTGTGGCGCTTGCCGGGATCAACAACACGCTGATGGTGATCGCGGTCTATCTGTTTGCGGCAAGCGGAATGAAGACGAAGGTTGCAAGGGTAATGCGCCATCCGCAGCTGACTGCGGTGATTCTGTGGGCTGTAGCTCATCTTCTGGTCAACGGGGATGTGGCATCGCTCGTGTTGTTCGGGGGCCTTGCGCTCTGGGCAGTGGCAGAGATGGTTCTTATCAACGCGGCAGGACCCTGGGTGCGGCCCGATGTACGAACCTCGGCCGGCAAGGAGGTGGGTGCATTTGTCGGGGCAGTCGTCGTGACACTGGTGATCGGGTACACGCATGTCTGGTTCGGGTTGAGTCCCTGGGGGGCGTGATGCAGGCCTATCGTTTCTTGACAGAGGACGATACGAGCGCGTTCTGCCACAAGGTCACCGAGGCGCTGTCAAAGGGCTGGGAACTCTACGGGGAGCCGACTTATGCCTTTGATGCCAGCAGGGGGGTCATGCGCTGCGGTCAGGCGGTCGTGAAGGAGGTCAGCGCGAGCTATACGCCGGACGTCAAGCTCGGGACATTGTGAGGTGGTCTGCGCTATCGTGATCACACCGTTGAAGCCGTGATCGCAAATGAGGTATCCGGGGGATGAACCTGCGATTTCGCGGCGTTTTGGCGCGGCTGGCAAGGTGACTTCGGCCAAGATCATCGTTAGAACATGGGACGGCTGCAAGGCGGTGCGGGCATCGCTGCAGGGGAGAATGAGGCATGGCTGACGTGAACCGGGGCAACAGGCCGCTGTCGCCCTTCATGCTGGGACGGTACTACCGTTTCCAGATCACCTCGGTCACGTCGATCCTGACACGGATCACGGGGGCGGGTCTGCTGGTCGGTGCGGTTCTGGTGGTCTGGTGGTTGATCGCGGCTGCGACGGGGCCAGAAGCCTATGCCATCGCCGATGCCGTGATCACAAGCTGGTTCGGCAGGCTGGTGATGCTGGGGTCGATCTGGGCGCTCTGGTATCACGCGCTGGCGGGCGTGCGGCATCTGATCTGGGACATGGGCTACATGCTGGACCTTGCGCAGGCCGAGCTGCTGGGCTGGGCGGTGATCGCGGGGTCGGTGATCCTGACGCTGCTCACCGTCCTGATTCTGTGAGGGAGCGGTAGATGGCGTTTGTCACGGATCGCAAGCGCGCGGCGGGTCTTGGTGCGGCCAAGACGGGGACGATGCACCACTGGCGGATGATGATGTCGTCGGTGGCGCTGGTCGTGCTGGTGCCACTTTTCGTGCTGACTTTCGGCCGGGCGGTCGGGATGACGCACGAGGCCGCGCTGGCCTATTATGCGCGGCCCTTTCCGGCCATCGTTGCGGCGCTGACGATCCTTGTGGGTTTTGACCATTTCCGCCATGGGATCCAGACGGCGATCGAGGATTACTCCGGCGGTATCACGCGCAAGGCGCTCATCATCGTGATGACCTGCCTGTCTTATGGTGCGGCGGCCGTCGGGCTTTTTGCCATCGCGCGGATCGCCTTCTGAGCAGGAACGGACGGAGCAACGGGACGATGGCCGCCTATACTTACGAGACCCATGCCTATGACGTCGTCGTCGTGGGGGCCGGGGGCGCCGGCCTGCGTGCGACGCTGGGCATGGCCGAACAGGGGCTGCGGACAGCCTGCATCACCAAGGTCTTCCCGACCCGCAGTCATACCGTGGCCGCGCAGGGCGGGATCGCGGCAAGCCTGGGCAACATGGGGCCAGATCACTGGCAATGGCACATGTATGACACTGTCAAGGGGTCCGACTGGCTGGGTGATGCGGATGCGATGGAATACCTCGCCCGCGAGGCGCCGAAGGCGGTCTACGAGCTTGAACATTACGGCGTGCCCTTCAGCCGGACCGAGGATGGCCGGATCTATCAGCGCCCCTTCGGCGGGCATACGACCGAATTCGGCGAGGGGCCGCCGGTGCAGCGCACATGCGCCGCCGCCGACCGGACGGGACATGCGATCCTGCATACGCTTTATGGTCAGAGTCTGAAGCAGAAAGCCGAGTTCTATATCGAGTATTTCGCGATCGACCTGCTGATGGGCGCGGATGGTGCCTGCGAGGGGGTTGTGGCCTGGAAGCTTGACGACGGGACGCTGCATGTCTTTCGTGCCAAGATGGTGGTGCTGGCGACCGGCGGCTATGGTCGCGCATATTTCAGCGCGACGAGCGCGCATACCTGCACGGGCGATGGCGGGGGCATGGTGGCGCGGGCGGGGCTGCCGCTGCAGGATATGGAATTCGTGCAGTTCCACCCGACCGGCATCTATGGCGCAGGGTGTCTCATCACCGAGGGTGCGCGCGGCGAGGGCGGCTATCTGACCAATTCCGAGGGCGAACGCTTCATGGAGCGCTATGCCCCGACCTACAAGGATCTTGCATCGCGCGATGTGGTCAGCCGCTGCATGACGCTTGAAATCCGCGAAGGCCGCGGCGTGGGCAAGGAGAAGGACCACATCTTTCTCAACCTCTCTCACCTGCCAAAGGAGGCGCTGCATCTGCGCCTGCCGGGCATTTCCGAAAGCGCGCGGATCTTTGCCGGCGTCGATGTCACCCGCGAACCGATCCCGGTCCTGCCGACGGTGCATTACAACATGGGCGGAATTCCAACGAATTACTGGGGCGAGGTGCTGAACCCGGCGGCAGATGATCCCGACCGGGTGCTGCCGGGGCTGATGGCGGTGGGCGAGGCGGGTTGCGCCAGCGTGCATGGCGCCAACAGGCTGGGCTCAAACAGCCTGATCGACCTTGTGGTCTTTGGTCGTGCGGCGGCAATTCGTGCCGGGCAGGTCGTGGACCGCGCCAAAGCCATTCCTGAGGTGAACCGCGCGGCGGTAGACAAGGCGGTGTCGCGCTTTGACACTTTGCGCCATGCCGATGGCGGCACGCCCACGGCCGAGTTGCGTCTGGCCATGCAGAAGACGATGCAGGCCGATGCCGCCGTCTTCCGCTCGGACAGGACACTGGCCGAGGGGGTGGCGAAAATGGAAAAGATCGCCGAAAGTATGGATGATATCCGTGTCACGGACCGTAGCCTCATCTGGAACAGCGATCTGATGGAAACGCTTGAACTGACCAACCTGATGCCGAATGCGCTGACCACAATCGTCGCAGCCGAGGCGCGCAAGGAAAGCCGGGGCGCCCATGCGCAGGAGGATTATCCTGTCCGCGATGACGCGAACTGGCGCAAGCATTCGCTGGCCTGGGTCGAGGGAGCGCGGGTCCGCCTTGGCTACCGGCCCGTGCATGTCGATCCGCTGACGACCGAGGCCGCGGGCGGGATAAACCCGGCGAAGATCGCGCCCAAGGCGAGGGTCTATTGATGGGCCGGCCGTTTGCGATGGTCGTGCTGCTTGTGGTGGCAGGATCAGGCTGCACCCCGCCCCCGGTCGACCCCGAACGGGTGGCTCAGCAATGCGAGGAGCGCGCCCGCGCCGCGCAGGGGCCGACGGGCAGCATGACGATCGGGATGAATTCGCGCAGCGGGCCGAGCGTCGGGGCTGCGATCGGGGTCACGGGTGATTTCCTGGCGGGCCGTGATCCGATGCAGGTCTATTTCGATTGCGTGATGCAGAGGACCGGGCAGCCGCCGATCCGGCCGCCCGCCCTGCGCTGAGACCGGAGAGGAGCGAGAGAGCATGAGACATCTATTTACGGCAGCGGTGCTGGCCCTGGGCCCGGCCGGGGCGGCTCTGGCACAGGATCAGGCGCAGCTTGCCGCGGCGCAGGCGCTGGTCCTGCCGATGTTGCAGGAAATGGCCCCCGGCAAGGCGGGTGAGGTGTTGACGGGCTGTGTGATGGCAGCTGCCAGCCCCGAAGAGATTGCGGCGCTGGCTGCAGCGGGGGCGCCGAGCCAGCAGATCGGGGCGATGATCACGGCGATCCTCGCGCGGCCCGAGGCGACGTCCTGCATGTCGGCCGCGGCGGACCAGTGACGGCCCCCCGGGCTGCACCGCGCGCCGGTGCCCGCCCGTGCAAGGACGGAGAGCGTGAAAGGGAAAGACGATGGTTCAGTTGACGCTGCCCAAGAACAGCCGGATCACGGTCGGCCGGACCTGGCCCCGGCCTGCCGGTGCCAGCAATGTGCGCAAGGTGCAGGTCTATCGCTGGAACCCCGACGACGGAAAGAACCCTCGCATCGACACCTATTTCGTCGATACCGACGATTGCGGTCCGATGGTGCTGGACGCCCTGATCAAGATCAAGAACGAGATCGACCCGACGCTGACCTTCCGCCGGTCCTGCCGCGAGGGGATTTGCGGGTCCTGCGCGATGAACATCGATGGCGTCAATACGCTGGCCTGCATCCGTGGCCTGGACGAGATCAGGGGCGATATCCGGATCAATCCGCTGCCGCATATGCCGGTGATCAAGGACCTGATCCCGGACCTCACGCATTTCTATGCCCAGCATGCCTCGATCATGCCCTGGCTCGAGACGTCGACGAACCGGCCCGAGCGCGAGTGGAAGCAGTCGATCGAGGATCGCGAAAAGCTCGACGGGCTTTATGAATGCGTGATGTGCGCATGTTGTTCGACCTCGTGCCCCTCCTACTGGTGGAACGGAGACCGTTATCTCGGCCCGGCGGCACTGCTGCATGCCTGGCGCTGGATCGTCGATTCGCGCGACGAGGCGACGGGCGAGCGGCTGGACAATCTGGAAGACCCGTTCAAGCTTTACCGCTGCCACACGATCATGAACTGCGCCAAGACCTGCCCCAAAGGCCTCAATCCCGCCAAGGCGATTGCCTCGATCAAGAAGATGATGGTCGACCGGGTGGTGTGACAAAGGTGGCCAGTGCCGCCTGATTTCAGGCGAAGGCGGCTTCGAGGGCGATCAGAACCATGTCGGAAAAGCTGCGTTCGCGATCTTCGGCGGGCAAAGACTCGTGCGTGAGCAGGTGGTCGCTGACAGTCAGGACCGCCAGCGCGCGCCGGCCATAGCGGGCGGCGAGGGTATAGAGCTCAGCCGCCTCCATCTCGACCCCGAGGATGCCGTGGCGCTGCATCTGGTCGTTGAGGTCGGGACGTTCGTCATAGAAGACGTCCGAGGAGTAGATGCCACCCACATGCGGGCTGAGGCCGCGCGCAAGCGCAGCGGCATGGGCCGCGGTCAGCAGGCCGAAGTCCGCACATGGCGCGAAGGCCAGTTCGCGAAAGATACCGCGCGACGGTGTCGAGATCGATGAGCAGGTCATTGCGAGAATGATGTCACGCAGGCCGACGTTCGGCTGCATTCCTCCGCACGAACCAATCCGGATCAGGGTCTGAGCCCCGTAGTCCCGGATGAGTTCATTGGCGTAGATCGACAGGGAAGGCATTCCCATTCCCGATCCCTGGATTGTGACGCGGCGGCCATGCCAGTTTCCTGTGAAACCAAGCATTCCGCGGACGTTGTTGACACAGACTGTGTCATCGAGAAAGGTTTCCGCAGCCCATTTGGCGCGATAGGGATCACCCGGCAGAAGGACGGTTTCCGCAATATCGCCTGGTTTGGCGCCGATATGTACGGTCATCGTCGGGTCCCGGTGGAATGGTATTCAATCATGGCGACCATCCACATTGCTGGTAAGGAAAATCATCCGAAACGGGCCTGAAATGTCCGCCAATCATGGCCCGGGACGGGACCGCCGGCAGTCGCAGAGGAAACGGCTGCCCGCGGTCCGGATACGATCACTCAGATCTGGAAATCGGAAAGATTGCGGCCTGCCGCTGCAGCTTCAACAATCCAGCGGGGGCGGCGTCCGCGTCCTGACCAGGTTTCGGCAGGATTGGCGGGATTGCGGTACTTCGCCGCCGATTTCGATTTTGTCTTCTTGGCACTTGCCGCGATGCCTGTCAGTTCGGCAAGCGAAAAGCCATGTTCTGCAGCAACACGTTCGGCTGCTTCACGAGCCTTCTTGCGTTCGCGGTCGGCGAGCGTGGCGATTGCCCTATCAACATCGGCCCGCAGTTTCACGAGTTCTCCACGGGACATGCTGTTCAGATCGGTCATGGTTCCATTCCTTTCTTGTTGCGGCGCGGTCTTGCAATGTGCACCGCAATGCAGAAAAAGTATGGACTGATTTGATACCGGTTTCAAATGCAGATTTTCCTTTACCGACATACCGATGTCGAAATGCACCGGGAAGATCGTAGGATTGAGATGATTGCCGATCAAATGTCCAGCAGAAATGACGACAACTTTGCCTGTGTGCTTCGTTTGCGTGGCGACGAAGGTCACGCCAGCCCCGAACGGAAGGTAGTTTGCCAGCCTGCCGTGGCGTTTCTGCATATGGGGCGTTGTCTGATGTCGAGTGCAGTGCCACCTTGTGGGTCATGACGCAGACTGTTCCTGTTCCGCTGTGGCTTTTCATCCTGATCCTGCTGTTCGCGGCAGTCACGTTTGCGTCCCATTTCCTCTTTCCTTCGGTCCGTTGGTTTTTCCGCAAGCGGATGGAACGGGCAGTGGCGCGGCTGAATGCACGGCTTGCACGACCGATCCAGCCCTTCAAGCTGGCAGCCCGGCACGACACGATCGAGCGGCTGATCTATCATCCTGCCGTGACCGAGGCCGTGGTGGAGCATGCCGAACGTGAGGGCGTTCCCGAATCGGTTGCCTTCCAGCTGGCGCGGCGCCATGCCCGAGAGATCGTCCCGTCTTTTTCGGCGACACTCTACTTTACGGTCGGTGCGAGGCTCGCGAAATGGATCAGCCGGGCGCTTTATACAATCAAGATAGGTCCGCAGGATCGCGGGGTGCTGGACCGGATCGACCCGCAGGCGGCAGTGGTGTTTGTGATCAACCACCGAAGCAACATGGACTATGTCCTCGTGACATACCTTGTCGCCCGGGCTTCGGCGCTGAGCTATGCGGTGGGTGAATGGGCCCGTGTCTGGCCGCTGTCGCCCATGATCCGGGCGATGGGAGCCTATTTCATCCGCCGTCAGGACCGCAGCCGACTTTATCGCCGTGTGCTTGCGCGCTATGTCCAGATGGCGACCGAGGGCGGTGTGACGCAGGCGATATTTCCCGAAGGAGGTTTGTCGCTTGACGGGCGCATCGCGCAGCCCAAGCTCGGCATCCTGAGCTATATCATCGAAGGTTTTCAGCCGGGGCAGAGAGATGTCGTTTTTGTTCCCATCGGTCTCAACTACGATCGGGTTCTTGAAGACCGTTTCCTGATCAAGGCTGGACAGAGCGGCCAGCGAAGATTTCGTCCGCCTCTCGGTTCCCTTGCGGGCGGCTTGCTGCAGCACCTTTGGATCAGGCTGACCGGTCGTTTCGGGAGTTTCGGTACTGCCGAAGTCCGCTTCGGCGAGCCCCTGTCTTTGGCTGCGTTCCTGGCCGGGCACAGGGTTCCGCCGGTCGAGGCGGTCGGTGCGGAGATCATGGCGCGTGTGGCGGTGGTCGTTCCGGTGCTGGCCGTTCCGCTTCTTGCGCGGGCACTGGCGGAAGGCGGGGCAGAAGAAGCAACGGTCATCGGGCGAGTGCAGGCGATGCTGGCCAGCCTCGGGGCGCGCGGTGTTCCGCTTCCCGCGGAAGGGCCCGCAGCGCTGGCCCAGGGCGCGATGGCGCAGATATTGCACCGCGGAATCGTCAAACGAGAGGGTTCTGTCCTGGCGGTTGTTCCCGGACAGGAGGCCCTGCTGGCCTATTACGCCAATACCATCGCCCACCATTTCGCGGAAGACGACTAGCAGAGCGGAAGAGATGTCTTGGCCGACGTTTGCGGGTGCAGCATCTATCCCCGACCGACAAGCGGCATTTTCGTTGCCATGATCGTCTGAAACAGAACGTTTGCCTCAAGTGGCAGGTCGGCCATGCGCAGAACCGCGTCGGCAACAAGTCCGATGTCCATCGTGTAGGGTACAGGTCGACCTGCGGCTTTTTCCCGAGCGATCAGGGCTTCGACCATTTCCGTCCTGGCATTGCCGATATCGATCTGGCCGCAGGCGATGTCCCAGCTGCGGCCATCATAGGCAAGCTGCTTTGTCAGCCCGGTGACTGCATGTTTTGTCGTCGTGTAAGTCACCGCAAATTCGCGTGGAGCCTGGGCCGAGACGGACCCGTTGTTGATGATCCGGCCACCCTGGGGCGACTGGCGGCGCATCTGGCCAAATGCAGCACGGGCGCAGAGGAACATTCCGGTCAGGTTCACGGCGAGCGCCTGGTTCCAGTCGTTCACCGGGGTTTCATCGATTGGTGCGGGAGGTACGAAGATGCCTGCATTGTTGAAGAGCACGTCTAGCCGCCCTGCTTCGCGGTGAAAGGCCGCAAAGGCATGTGTGACCTCGTCCTCCTGCGTTACATCACAGGGCAGCGGGATTGCGCCACCCCAGTCCCGGGCGATGTCGACCAGTTTGTCGGACCGGCGTGCAATCAGGCCCACCCGCCAGCCGGCAGACAGCATGCGAAGGGCAACAGCGCGGCCAACGCCAGAGGAAGCACCGGTGACAATTGCGGTCTTCATGACGACTCTCCTGTAAGGGCAAGGGATGCAGGGGCAGCGATCAGATCATCTGTCCCGAGCGGTGTGTCCGGGCGGCCGAGCATGGCGCGCGTGACCCAGCGCAACTCACGCTCGGCCCGGGTGATGGCGACATAGGCCAGCCGCTTCCAGAGCGGTTGGCCTGCCTCGACCCGGCCCATGCGGGCTGCTGCGAAGATGTCAGGGGCAAAAACCTGGACCACGTCCCACTGCGAGCCCTGGGCCTTGTGGATGGTGACTGCGGCGCCGTGGAGAAATGTCGCGCCCATATGGGCGGCATAGGGGATGAAGGGTTCGGCGTCGCCCTCCTGTTCGATCCGGACGATGGAGGCGGCGGAGACCTGGGGTTCTTCGGCGCCGATCACATGCAGGCGGGAAAAGCCGGGGCTTTTCCCGGGGCCGAGATAGATCACCTGGGCGCCCTTGATCAGACCGCGCGCTTCGAGATCGAGCCGTTTTCGGCGGTGCTTGAGCGGAAGTTCGATGCCGTCGCAGATCAGCGGTTCACCGGGAAGAAGTGTGTCGGCCGGCGCATCGAAGGCCGCGCGGAAGGCATGGATCAGTCTGATCCGTGTCGCGTTACGCCAGACGAGGACCGGAGAGCGCGCCATCAGGCTGGCTTCGGCCCGTGTGGCCCAGACGATGCGGGGGTCCCGCCGGGCCAGTGCTGCGACCATGTCCTCGAAGGCATCGAAGGACAGTTCCGGGTCGCCCAGCGCATGGGCCAGGTCGAGGATGGGATTGTCGGCCTCCTGCCTGTGGACACGGTGAAGGACGAGTTTGCGGGAGTCCGGGAGGCTGTCAAAGACCATGCTGCCCTGTCCTGACGACGACTGCCCCTGAACGGGAGGAAGCTGAGCCGGATCACCGAAGAGAACGAGTGTCGGGAAGATCTCTTGCAGGTCCTCGAGCGCACGTTCGTCGAGCATGGAGCATTCGTCGACAAAACCGATGTCGAGCGGCTCCTCGCGGCGTTTCCAGCCGGTGATGAAATCCGATCCGCGCAGGCCGGCGGCCGCCAGGGCTGCCGGAACCGAACCGTGGGTCTGGTAACTCGTCCAGGCACGGTCAAGCTGCAGATCGGTCAGGCCCGCGACCGCAGGCCGTTCCCCCTGACCGGTGAGCCATTCTGCGACTTGTTCGAATTCGGGGTCATAGACGGGTGTGTAAAGAATCCGGTGGATGGTGGTTGCGGGTACGCCCCGACCCCGCAGGACGGCGGCTGCCTTGTTCGTGGGGGCGAGAATGGCCAGTGTCCGGCCGTCCCGCCTGCGCCGTCCTTCCCAGTCGCCTGATACAACCTCGACCCCGGCGGTCTTGAGAGCGCGGAAGAGCGCGGCAAGAAGCATCGTTTTGCCCGAGCCCGCCTTGCCGATCACAGCGATCAGGTGGGCATCGGCTTCGCCAGGTGGCGTCAGCAGCCCGTCGTCGATGTCGACGCCCCTGCTGCGGAGCATCATGGCAATCCTGTCCCAGGCCTCGGCCTGGTCGGAGGACAGAACAAGAGCGGCGGTCATGGACTGACCCTAGCCGCCGCCCGGAGGCATGGCCAGAGGTCAGGCTGTCATGGCAAGGTCGATGGGGCGTCCGAAGGCACGGTTGAACCAGTGTTCAGAAAGGTCGGACGACAGGCCGGCCTTGGCGAGAAGGTGATCCCGCAGGAGGAAGTTGTAGTGCCAGAGCCCGACGCTGACCGCCTGCTTTCCACTGCCCGAGGTGCCGAGCACTTCGGGTCCCACGCCCATGAGACGATAGACGCGCGCCATATGCGCATCGAAGACACCGACGTAATGGTCTATGCTGAAGGCGCGCATCAGTTCTCCGCCCCCCAGCATGATGGCCGAGGCAACGCGTGGCTGCGCTTGCGGTGCAAGGCAGAAGCGCGTGCATTCCCAGATGAAGGGGCTGCGGAACGCGACTCCGTCTGTCAGGTGAAGAAAATGTTCGTTGACCATTGTCCGCCCCGTAGTGGGCAGGAAGCGTGCCGAACCGCCGTGCCGGCCGTCCGGACCTTCCCAGATCACGTAGAGCGGATCGAGGTCGTCATATTGGTCACGTTCGAAACCATTGTCATCGACCATCACATCCCACCCGAGGCGGCGCTTGAACTGGTCGGCACGGTCGCGGTGCATGCTGTCACGCAGACGGGGATACTGCGCGAGGTCGCGGGCGTGGAGATAGCGGAGCATCTGTCGTCCTTTCCTGGCTGAGGGGCGATCCCTGACAGACCGCACGCTAGGTCAGGAAAGGTTAATCTGCGTCTAACTATACGTTTCTAAACGATGAATCTGGCATTAACGCTGCCGTTGCATCAGCCGTAGCTGCCCCCGCGCAGCACACAGTCCTTGTCAAAGAAGCTTCTGCGGGCATCGGCGCGTTCAAAGACTGTCGCGCTATCATCGTTGAACGTCTGTTCAAGTTCATAGCATTCGATATGCTTTTCGCCGACAGGGGGGCGTGGGGTGTAAGTCGCGTCTCCGCAGGCCGCTAACGCCGAGGCCGCCGACAGTGCCGTAAGGATCAGTGTGATGCGCATCCATCCCCTCCGCGGGTCTTGATCTGTCAAATCAGGGCGCTATCCCCTGTATTTTGCTGAGTCATGAGCGGATTTCGAGAGCAATGCAAGCAGTTGTGCGCTCTATGTTGCCCGAAGTGTGCAGACGGGTCTATGCGGCGTCATCCCTTCCGGGCCAGTCGCCCCGGGCCTGCCGCGCAGCGCCGCCCACGACGATCAGGCCTTCGGCCATCGCCCTGGCGACGGCATGGGTCGTGTTGAGTGCGGAAAGCTTGTATTTCGCGCTCTCGATGTAAGCCCGCAGCGTGTGTTCCGAGATTGCCAGCAGAACCGCGACCTGCCCACGCGCATAGCCCATGGCAAGATAGGTCAGCGCGTCGGTTTCGCGCGGTGACAGGCCGCGTGCAGGTTCAGGCAGCCGTTCCTTGGCCAGGTCGAGCGCCTTCTGGTTGAGATAATGCGCGACGAGGATGAGTTCGCGCTGGTGATCCCGGGTGAATGAGTCCCATGCTGAATCGTCGCAATTATGCGACGCGGTGAAGAGCGCAAACTGGCCGGACGGACCACGGATCGGAATCGAATAGCCGTGATTGCCGACGCCATGAGCAATGGCGTCGGCCTGAAAGGCGCGGGCCTGCCTGGACGACCAGTCAAGCTGGCGCCAGTCGACAGGATGAAACCGGGCAAAGCACCCCAAAACAACTGGATCGACGCGAAGATAATCACTGTCCACGTAATGCTTCACCCAGACAGGATCATAAGTCCCTACGCCGTATTGTTCACCGTCTGCGCTGACCCAATGATAGACGACGTGATCTATCGTCAGGACATCGCGAAGTGACAGGACGATTTCCTGAAGGTCAGCGAGTCCACTGGCCCTTTCCACCTGTTCCAGAAAGTTCCCGATCTCCAGCGGCATCGTTCATCACCCCGATCGGCGAAGCTCCGGATTCGCGACTTGTCTCGCCGAGCGCGACACGCGCGCAGGCATCCAGTTCCTGCGCAAGTACATGGAGATTGTTCATGTAAGCGTAGGTCCTGAGGTCGGCGAGGACGTCGACAATCCATCTGTGTCCCATGGGGATACTCCGCGGCAGAGGTTAACGAAAGGTTAAGGCATCAGCCCGCTTTCGAGACTGCCTGAAGACCGAACCTCTGCCAATTCGCCAGTTTGGCCCCCCCAGAAATGGGGAGGCGCAGGGGGCGAAGGGCAGATTGGATTGTGGGTCAGCGGCGCAGTCTCTGAAAGACCGCAGAAGCAAGCCAACCCAGAAGCACCGCGAAACTGAGCGTCAGAAGACCGTAGGGAAGCGGCCGGTCCCGGGCCAGATTGAATAACCAGCGTTCGACTCCGACCTTGCGAACAGTGATCGGTGCCTCGTAGACGTCAATCACCTCTCCGTCACGGACAAGGAAGATTCGTGCGTCATAGCGGCCTTCGATGAGGTTGGCGGGAAGTGCGATCCGCGTGCGGAAAGGGGTTTGTTCGGTAAGGTCAACTGCGCCTTCAAGAAGGGTGTAGAGACCTTCCGAGCGGCGGATTCGGATCAGTGCATCGGTAAAGGCCGTACTGTCGGTGACGTCGTTCCCGATCGAACGGATCGCACGCGGGATGGTGATCGAATGACGCAGGTCTTCGGTGTCGCGCAGGATGTCAGGCAGGTGGCCCGTTGTCGCGATCGCATGGAAAGATGGTGCGGCGTCAATCAGCGCAGCTTCCGAATTGAGCCAGATGCCGAAACGGCGTGCCTTTTTGCGCATGATGACCGGAGTCAATGGCCCTGTCACCGCAACGATGACGTCAAGGGACGATCCTTCCGGGACCGGCTGGTCGCGCTTGATGGCGCCGAAGACAAGGATATCGGACCCGTCAAAGGTTGCGGTGATCCCGACCTCGCTGGCCGAGAGTCCCAGGACAATCTTCTCGGCCCGGACCGCGGCAGAGAGGAACGCCAGAATGACCGCAGCGAGGACGACGGCGCGGCCGGTCAAAGGGGTGCCCCGCGTTCGGCGGAGAAGAGTTCTGCCGGTTGAAACACGAGGTCGAGCGCCAGTTGGAAACAGACGGCCAGCACCAGAATCGACAGCAGGAGACGGAGGTTTTCGGCCCGCAGCCGGGTTCCGATTTGCGCACCGATCTGGGCGCCGATCACGCCACCGGTGATCAGGAGGACAGCCAGCACGATGTCGACCGTCTGGTTGGTCGTGGCATGCAGCAAAGTCGTGAAGCCGGTGACGAAGATGATCTGGAAGAGGGAGGTTCCGATCACCACCCGTGTCGGCATGCCGAGGAGGTAGATCATTGCCGGAACCATGATGAACCCACCGCCCACCCCCATGATCGCCGCCAGAAGGCCGACAAAGGAACCCACGAGGATGGGGGGAATGACCGAGATGTAGAGGCCAGATACGCGGAACTTGACCTTGAGCGGCAGGCCCTGAACCCAGGAATGCCGTCGCCTGGCCGGTGCTGCGCCACTTCGCACGCGGCGAAGGGCCCGCAGGCTTTCTTGCAGCATCAGGGCTCCGATGATGCCGAGGAAGGCGACATAGCAGAACTTGATCAGGAGGTCAGCCTGGCCCAGTGCCTTCAGGGTGTTGAAGACAACGATCCCGAGAGCCGAGCCCGCAAGACCGCCGGCGAGCAGGACAAGCCCCATCGCAATGTCGACATTTCGCCGCTGCAGGTGCGCGAGCAGCGCCGAGAAAGACGAGGCAACGATCTGGCTTGCAGCCGTGGCGACCGCGACCGGCGGAGGGATGCCGGCCACGAAAAGGAGAGGCGTGATGAGAAACCCGCCGCCCACGCCGAACATGCCTGAGAGCACGCCCACAAGACCCCCGAGGCCCAGGATCAGGAACGCGTTCACCGAAACTTCGGCGATCGGAAGATAGAGCTGCATCGGCCTCGGGCCCCGCTTCATGGGGTTCTGTTCGCAGATTGCACCCTTGCGCCCGGAATTCCACTGGCAGTGGCCGCAAAAGCGTCAGTCCAGATCGCGGAGGAACTTCCGGAGCACAGTCTCAAGCTTTGCGGCCCCGATCGGGGCCATGGCCTTGGTATGGTCGTGGCTGATTGCTTCGTCCGAAAGACCGGCGGCCATGTTGGTGATCGCCGAGATCGCTGCGGCGCGCAGGCCGAGGAAACGGGCGAGGATGATCTCGGGGACGGTGGACATCCCCACTGC
>JBEIDZ010000012.1:0-17752 GCA_040383215.1 Paracoccaceae bacterium
CAGGCCGCAAACGGGCGGCCAGAGTGAGGCTGTCGTGCGGGTCAGGCCGGCCGAGGAGGTTGCAAGACCTCAGGCTGCCCGCCAGGGGCGGGTGACCGGGGCGCATCCCGTCGTCATGCCGCCACCGTTGACCGCAGTCAGGGGGCCGGTCCTTGCCGGGCAGGTTGCCATGATGACCGAGGCTGAGATTGCAGAGCCTGTGCCGCCGCGCGCAGCGGAACGTCCCGAAATGCCGGGCGGTTTCCTGTCGGCTCTTTTCCGGCGTGGCGGCGGGAGCAAGGCGCCGGAGGCAGAGGCCGAAACGATTCCCGAAACCATGCCCGAAGACCGGCTGAGTGCCCGGATCAGTGCGGCTGTTGCCGCAAAACGGCGGGGTACGGTGGACCAGACCCCGGCAGCGCCCGAACGGCCGAGGGGTCCGCAGCCGTTGATCCTGCAGTCGGCGCGGTCGACGGCATTTCCGCATGGTGCACCGGCGGAAAGGCCCGCGATGGCCACCCAGGGGCGGATCGAGCCGCCGGTGACCGGACCGGACCGGTCAGTGCCCCTGCGGGATGAAGGGCTGGTGGCGCTGCGTGCGATGCCTCCGTCTTCCGACTGGCGGGAGACCTGGCACGGTATGCCCGAGGAGGATGAGATCATCCCGGATGCGGACGGCATGGAGGAGGATGAGATATCGGAGGGCGCTGTGGGCGGGCAGCCGCTTCGCGCGGCGCAGACGGAACAGCGGCGGGCCGTGGTCCAGCATCCGCCGCGCAAGCCGCAGCCTTCGGCACGGGCGAAGGCCGAGGCGCAGCCGCTTCTCCCGCTCGAGGATCGCTTTGCGGGTTATGAGTTTCCGCCGCTGGGCCTTCTGACCAATCCGGCGGATGTGACGCGCCATGTGCTGTCGGACGAGGCGCTGGAGGAAAACGCGCGCATGCTGGAAAGCGTGCTCGACGATTACGGGGTGAAGGGCGAGATCGTCGCGGTGCGGCCGGGGCCGGTGGTGACGCTCTATGAGCTTGAGCCGGCGCCGGGGCTGAAGGCGAGCCGGGTGATCGGGCTGGCCGACGACATCGCGCGGTCGATGTCGGCCTTGTCGGCGCGGGTATCGACCGTGCCGGGGCGGTCGGTGATCGGGATCGAGCTGCCCAATGCCAACCGCGAGAAAGTGGTGCTGCGCGAGATTCTGTCGGCGCGGGATTTCGGGGACAGCCAGATGCGGCTGCCGCTTGCGCTGGGCAAGGATATCTCGGGCGAGCCGGTGGTCGCGAACCTTGCCAAGATGCCGCATCTGCTGATTGCGGGGACGACAGGGTCGGGCAAGTCGGTGGCGATCAACACGATGATCCTGAGCCTGCTTTACAAGCTGACGCCCGAGGAATGCCGGCTGATCATGATCGACCCCAAGATGCTGGAACTGTCGGTCTATGACGGGATTCCGCATCTTCTGTCGCCGGTGGTGACGGACCCCAAGAAGGCGGTCGCCGCGCTGAAATGGGTCGTCTCGGAGATGGAGGAACGCTATCGCCGGATGTCGAAGATGGGCGTGCGCAACATCGAGGGCTATAACGGGCGGGTGCGCGAGGCGCTGGCCAAGGGCGAGACCTTCAGCCGGACGATCCAGACCGGGTTCGACGACGACACGGGCGATCCGATCTTCGAGACCGACGAGCTGGTGCCGGAGGTGCTGCCCTATATCGTTGTCGTGGTCGACGAGATGGCCGACCTGATGATGGTGGCGGGCAAGGAGATCGAGGCCTGCATCCAGCGGCTGGCGCAGATGGCGCGGGCGAGCGGGATTCACCTGATCATGGCGACGCAGCGGCCTTCGGTCGATGTGATCACGGGGACGATCAAGGCGAACTTCCCGACGCGGATTTCGTTCCAGGTGACCTCGAAGATCGATTCGCGGACGATCCTGGGCGAGATGGGGGCGGAGCAGCTTCTGGGCATGGGCGACATGCTCTACATGGCTGGGGGCGGGCGGATCACGCGCATCCACGGGCCGTTCTGTTCGGACGAGGAAGTGGAGGAGGTGGTGAGCTTCCTCAAGAGTTATGGCCCGCCGGATTATGTCTCGGGCGTGGTCGAGGGGCCGGACGAGGAGACGGCCGCCGCGGTCGAGCTTGTGCTGGGCCTCGGCGGGGACGCGGAGAGCGACGACGCGCTTTATGACATGGCGGTGCAGATCGTGGCGCGGGACCGCAAGTGTTCGACCTCCTACATCCAGCGCAAGCTGGCCATCGGCTATAACAAGGCCGCGCGGCTGGTGGAGCAGATGGAGGATCAGGGCGTGGTGAGCCCGGCCAATGCGGTGGGCAAGCGCGAGATCCTGGTGCCCGAGCCGCATTGAGGCCGCGGATCAGGCGGCGGACATGAGCGTGATGACGGTATCGCCGTAGCGGCGGTGTTCGATCAGGCTGAAGCCGTCGGGTGCGGACATGGGGGATGATTCCTCCCACAGAATCAGGGCGTGGGGGGCGATCCAGCCACCGGCGCGGGCGCCGGCGAGGGCGGCTTCGCCCAGTCCCTTGGCATAGGGCGGGTCGAGAAAGACGAGGGTTGCGGGCGGGCCGGGATTGGGGGGAAGGCGGCGGGCGTCGCAAGTGAGCAGCGTCCCCTGCCCTTCGCGGCGGGTGCGGGCGATGTTGTCGCGGATCAGGCGGCCGGCGGCGCGGCCGTCATCGACAAAGGTGCAGCTTGAGGCCCCGCGCGAGAGCGCCTCGAGCCCGAGAGCGCCGGTGCCGGCGAAGAGGTCGAGCACGACGGCGCCGGTGACCGGATCGCCGAAGCGGCCGCCGAGGAGCAGGTTGAAGAGCGATTCGCGCACCCGGTCGGCGGTGGGGCGCAGATGGGCGGCGGGATCGCCCCGTCCGACCGGGGCGAGGGCGAGGCCGCAGTTTTCGCCGCCGATGATCCGCATGGGCGAGCGTCAGGCCCGCAGAAGCGGCTTGAGGTCGGTCGAGGGGTCGGTCACGACGGCAGGGCCGGGGGATTTCCCCATCTCGATCAGGCGTTTGCCGATCATGTAGGCGCGGCTGTCGTTGATCGCGTCGACGGCGATCAGGCGGTCGCCGCGGTAGTACCAGTGCGAGCGGGAATCGGCATCTGTCAGGCGGACATGGACCGCGTCATAGCCGAGGTTGAGGCCCGCGATCTGGAGCTTGCAGTCATACTGGTCGGACCAGAACCAGGGCTGGGCTGTGTAGGGCGTCGGGTGGCCAAGGATGTTGAGGGCCGCGCATTCGGCCTGGTCGATCGCATTGCCGACGCTTTCGAGGCGGATGCGGGTGCCCTGCCAGTCGAGCGTGGCGCAGTCGCCGGCGGCCCAGATGGCGGGATCGGAGGTGCGGCAATGGGCATCCGTCACGATGCCGTTGTCGGTGGCAAGGCCGGCGGCGGCGGCAAGGTCGGTATTGGGCAGGATGCCCACGCCGATGAGCACGAAGTCGATGGGCAGCTCAGACCCGTCGGCAAGGCGGGCGGCGGTGACGCGGGTGTCGCCGAGCAGGCGGTCGAGGCCGGTCGCTTCGCGGATGTCGACGCCATGGGCGCGATGCAGCGCGCGGAACCAGTCTGACGTCTCTGGGGCGGCGACGCGCTGGAGGATGCGGGGGGCCATCTCGATCAGGGTGACGTGAAGGCCCTTTTTCGCGCAGACGGCGGCAGCCTCGAGCCCGATATAGCCGCCGCCGACGATGAGCACGCGGGCGCCCGTCACAAGCCGGGGGGACATGCGGTCTGCATCGGCGAGGTCACGCATGGTGAGGACGCCCTCAAGCTCTCCGCCGATGGCGGCGGGCAGGCGGCGGGGGCGGGAGCCGGTGGTCAGCGCGAGCGCGTCGTAGGCGAGCGTGGTCCCATCGGCCAGGGTCACGCGGCGGGCGGTGGGGTCGATGGCGGTGGCGGCGGTGCCGGTGCGCAGCGCGATGGCATGGTCGGCATACCAGGCGGCGGGGCGGAGGTAGAGGCGTTCTTCCTCCATCTCGCCCAGGAGGTAGGCTTTGGAGAGGGGCGGGCGCTGATAGGGGGGGACGGGTTCCTGGCCGACAAGGGTGATCTGGCCGTCGAAGCCTTCGGCGCGGAGTTTCGCGACGAGAGAGGCGCCGGCCTGGCCGGCTCCGATGACGACGACATGGGTCATGTGTGCTGCCCTGAATGCTGTAGCCGGAAGCGGAGGGCACCCTATATGCCACGGCAGCGATGGCAAGTTTGAAAGGCGCGGAGATGGCGATATCGGCAGGGATGCGGATGCCAGAGGCAAGGCTGGTGACCATGGGCGAGGTGGGCCCGATGCAGGTCGACCTTGGCGCGCGGCTGAAGGGGCGCAAGGTGGTGATCTATGGGATGCCGGGGGCCTTTACGCCGGGATGCAGCAGCGCGCATATGCCGAGCGTGGTGCGCACGGCGGCGGCGATCCGCGGCAAGGGCGTGGACGAGGTCATGGTGATCACGGTCAACGATGCCTTCGTGCTGAAGGCCTGGGGCGAGGCGACGGGGGCGACGGCGGCGGGGATCACGCTGATGGGCGATGCCGAAGGGGCGCTGATCCGGGCGCTCGGGATCGGGTTCGATGCGCCGGTGAGCGGGCTTTACGGCCGGTCGAGCCGCTTTGCCGCGGTGGTCGAGGATGGCGTGGTCACGCTGGCCGAGATCGACAAGCCCGGGCAATGCGACCTTTCGACGGGCGAGGCGATCCTCGGCAAGCTTTGACCCCGGGGCATCATCGCCGGCGGAGGTCATGCGGATGGCAGGTGCTGAAGCGGGTGAGATAGCGGGCTGCTCGATCCGGAAATGGCCTGTCATCTGGCCGCACTTGCTGACGAAGACCTGGCTGGCCTGCCGGACTTGAGAGACAGGCCTGCCGCCAATCGGGAAACGGGGTCTTCCTGCGCTGCGGGGTTCACGGCGAAGGTGCTCTGCTTTTTCATGAGGAGCGGTTTCTGATGGGGATCAGGGCTTCAGGGTTCGACATCGGCCCCGCTGGCCCGGCCACCCCGGCGCATGTGCGATATCAGGGCGTATCCGAGGAAGGCGAGCAGCGGCATCAGCGCAAGCAGCAGGGACAGAAGTCCGTTGCGCTGCCAGACAGCGACAACTTCGCGGGTAAATCCGGCTTGCGTCACCGCAAGCTGCAGACGGCCGGCCCGGTCATTGGGGACCGTGATGGCGAATGCGTCGATGTCGACCGTTTCACCGTCCCTTGCGGGTCTAACCGTGTATCCGAAACCGGATGAGCTGGTCTGTTCGACCTTGAAGCCAGCCCGGGCCAGGGTTTCGGAGCCTGCGGCATGCGACAGAAGGACCGTGTCGATTTCCGAAGGCTGGCGGCGGACCCAGAGATCACGATCCGCCGACGCTGTTGCCTGCGGTGACACCACGGCAAGATAGTCGGCCTCACGGAAGCGCGTGGCCTCGGCCAGGGTCATGTAGAACGTGCTTCCGGCCCGCGCGTAGATGCGCGACGCATCTGAGTTCGCAGGAAGCGGGCGTGTCCAGCGCTCTTCGGGGATGATATCGGCGACCAGAGCGGACTGGCTTTCGACAGCGATCACACGCAAGGTGCGTTCCGTCCCGGGAAGAACGCCGCCTTCACCGACCAGGGAGATCCGGTATTCGCCCGGTTCCACCGCGATCCGGTATCCCGATGCCGGCTTGGTCACGAGCCGCATGCTGGGCTGTGGCAGAGGAGCTGGCGGCGGGATGGGTTCGGTTGATCCGGCGCGCGCGGCATCGAGCAGGGCCTGTTCGTAGGCCGTCCGGGCGCGCTGGGCCTCGACGAAGGCACGGTTGAACTCCGTTTCCGACCGGAGATAGGCGATGTGAGCGGCTTCGGCCTCTTCGCCCCAGAGCAGGCGGCCGTTTCCGTTGACTGCGCCTTGGGGATAGTCGATGGCGAAAGGTGCCTGCTCCACTTCGGCAATCATCCTGCCGTCCTGTTCGATGCGCAGTCTGCCCGAGAGCGGGTCACGCTGGCTTTCGAAGTCGACATAGACCTGGCGGGACAGGGGCCAGTAGTATTCCTGTGTCCGCACGAAGCTGATCGCGCTGTCCTGGCCGGCCATGACCGAAAGAACTTGCGCGTTCGACGGCAGGAACATTTCGGTGAACTTGTGTCCCTCCCAAAGTCGGCCGCTGATCACGGTGACTTCCCGACGCTCTGGATCAAGGGCGAAACCGGGTGTGGCCGCCAGCATGAGCCCAAGAAGGAGGACCTTCATCGCATGGCCCCCCGCATCCGCCCGGCCAGGATGGCCAGACCGATCAGAAGCGCGGCCTGCCCGAGGGGAAGGAGGGTCTGTGTCGGGACAAGTCCGGCCTGCCGTGACAGCGCCCGAAGCGGGACGGCAAGCATCCGGGCCGGCGAGATGACATCAAGGCCGGGTGCGGCGAGATCAAGGACATGGCTCACATAGAGGCTGGCAAGGCTTTGCTGTTCCACCGGCTGGGCTGTCAGTGCGGCATGCGCGGCCTCGACCGCCGCAAGTGCCCCGAACAGAACCAGAAAGACCACGACGGCCGCGCGCACTGTGCCGAGTGCCGCACCCACGACAAGGCCCATTGCCATGACCGGCAGGGCAAAGACGGGAACCAGCACCAGCCCGCCAAGTTCGCCGGCACTGATCACGCCCGCACCGAGGGGCTGCGCCACTGCGAGATAGACGGCGTAGATCAGCATCAGCAGCGCAAGGACGGCGATTTCGACAAGGACCTTGGCGGAGATGACCGTGGGCCAGCCCACCGGCCCGATCAGCAGGACCTCGAGCGTGCGGTGTTCACGTTCCCAGGCCATGGATGCGGCAAGCCGCAGACCGAGGACCACGCCGAGGAACACAACGACAAGTGCGTTCACAGCAAGGAGCGGATCGGTGGTCACGATCACCGATTCGGTGTTGAACGAGGTGACGAAGCCTGCGCCGTAAAGCCAGGCCATGAAGCAGGTGACCGAGGACACCGCCCAGAACCACACGGACCCAAGGCGCGAGCGCAGCTCTCGCCAGGTCAGCAGGGCCGTCGCCGTCAGGGGGCCGGCGGGTGTCGGCGCGACATTCATCAGAACACGGTGCGGATCAGGCCGCCGTCGATCCGCAAGGCAGCGCCGTTGACGATGCTGGTGCGGGCCGAGCCGAGGAAGGTGACGAAATCCGCCACTTCCTGCGGGGCCGACAGGCGCTGGATCAGTGAGGTCGGGCGGTTTTCGGCAACGAAGCGGCGTTGCGCCTCGGGCTCGGGCAGGCCGGGATAGAGCCCGGCGATCAAGGCAGCGACCCCTTCGGTGGCGCATGGGCCGGGCAGAACGGAATTCACGGTCACATTCGTGCCCTTGGTCGTTTCGGCCAGGTTGCGCGCGAGCGAGAGCTGCATCGTCTTGGTCGCGGAGTAGGCCGGCATTTCGGGCGCGGGGTTTATGCCGCTTTCCGAGGCCATGAAGATCACCCGTCCGGAATTACGCGCCAGCATTCGTGGCAGGTAGTGCCGTGCCAGCCGTACGCCGGACATCACGTTCACCTCGATCAGTTCATACCATCGGTCATCGCCTGCCTTGTAGATGTCGACCGCTTCGTAGATGCCGAGGTTGATGACCAGCACGTCCGCGTCAGGGCAGTTGCCGATCAGTTCCTCGCATCCTTCGGCCGTACCGCTGTTTCCGACTGCCTGCTCAGGACGGGCGCCGGGGACGGCGGCGGCGATGCGTTCGGCAGCCTTCTGCACGTTGTCGGCCGACCGCCCGTTGACCGCAACTGTCGCACCTTCGGCGGCCATGGCTTGGGCAATGGCAAAGCCAAGGCCGCCGGTGGATGCAGTGACAAGGCAACGCTTACCAGTGTAGCCAAGATCCATGGGTCAGTCTCCGTTTGTGGGGCGCGGCCCCGAGAGGGTCAGGAACAGGTCTTCAAGCGTGGGCTGTCGCGCCGTGATCGAAAGCGGGGTAAGTCCGGCCGCAATCAGGGTCCGGGCGAGGGTTGCCCTCCGGTCCGGTATCGATCCGGGCGGATCAGACATCCGGACCGTGACCTGGTGCGGCCCCGCTGCGCCGACATCTGAGATGCCCGGTACGGTTGCCAGTCGCGCACGGACATCGGCGGCGGGCTCGGCCGTTTCGACGACGAGGCCTTCGGACAGGGAATCCTCCGGCAAGAGCTCGGCCGGGCTGCCGGAGGCGATGACACGCCCCCGCGACAGGAAGATGACCGCATCGCAGACCCGTTCGATTTCGGCAAGCTGATGGGAGGAGAAGAGGAGCGTCGTGCCCGCATCCCGCATCTCGCGGAAGATGTCGCGCATGTCGGCCACCCCGCGCGGATCAAGACCGAGGGTGGGTTCGTCGAGGATCAGGAATTCGGGTGCATGCAACATGACGCGGGCAAGGCTGGCCCGCTGCTGCATCCCGCGCGAATAGCTGCCCATCGGCCGATCAGCTGCGCTGGCAAGCCCGACCCTGTCCAGAATGTCCTGCACCCTCGCGCGGGGCTTCGGGACACCGTGAAGCTGTGCAAAGAGAGCGAGATAGGACCACGCCGACATTTCGGGGTAGAGGCTTGGCTTTTCTTGCAGATACCCCATCCGAAGGCGTGCGGATGCCGATGCGCCCCCTGCGCCGAACAGCTCGATCTTGCCTGAGTCGGGGCGCAGAAGTCCCATCACCATCGTCATGATGCTGGTCTTGCCTGCCCCGTTGGGGCCGAGAAATCCGACGATCTGTCCCCGACCGACCGTCATGTCCACTCCATCCACGACACGTCGGCCGCGAAAGCTCTTGGTCAGCCCGGATACTTTGAGGACGGCGGTCGACATTGATCAGAACGGCAGGGGGATCAGGTACAGGCGCGTCAGGTTGACGACGATCATGATGACGGTCGAGAAGAGCAGGAACTCCATCGGAAAACCCAGCACCTTGCTCCGGTCATTCCAGAGCTTCAACGCGATGATGAGCATGACCGCCACCAGCATCGCAGGCCAGGGTTCGATGTTGCCGGCCATGGCCGTGCATGATCCGAGCTGGAACGCAAGGATGAAGAGAAGGATGATCCAGCCCTTCATGACCGTGACCCCCGGTTGCTGGCTGCGGCCTGTGCGACCGTCCGGCCCGTTCCAGAATCGAAGAGGTAGACCCATTCGGGATCGAAGCGCATCGCAAGGCGGGTGCCTTCGGTCTTTCCCAGATGCGCGGTATCGGTCGTGGAGTTGCGGGTCGTGACCTCGCACGCCCCGGCCCGCAGGACATAGAGGTTCTCGGCACCTGTCGGCTCGAACGAATAGAGCTCTGCCTCGACGGGGTGGTCTGCACCTGTGGCAGCCCCCACACTGACATGTTCGGGGCGGATTCCGAGGCGGAGCGTCTGCCCTGGCCGCAGTCCGCTGGCGGTGCACCAAGCCTGGTCGAGCGCTACGGGGAATGCGCCGCAATCGGCGACAAGACCGCGGTCCGACGTCGCAAGCACGCAATCGAGCACGTTCATCTGCGGCTCCCCGACGAAGCTTGACACGAATTCGGTTGCCGGGCGTTCGAAGATTTCGCGCGGGGTGGCGAACTGCAGCATCCGGCCATCCTTCATCACGATGATCCGGTCGGCCATCGTCATCGCCTCGAGCTGGTCATGGGTGACGAAAATCGTGGTGGTTCCGATGGACTTCTGGATGTGTTTCAGTTCCGAGCGCATCTGGCCGCGCAACTGCGCATCGAGGTGCGACATGGGTTCGTCCATGAGGAAGATGTTGGCATCGCGTACCAGCATCCGGGCGATGGCCACACGCTGCAACTGACCGGCCGGCAGCTTATCGGGTTTCTTTTTCAGGATCGCCTCGATCTGCATGGTGCGCGCGACTTCGCCCACCTTCGTGGCGATGGTTGCCTTGTCCATCTGACGGACCTGAAGGGGATAGGCGATGTTGCCGAACACAGTCATGTGCCGGTAGAGCCCGTAGTCCTGGAAAACCATGCCGACGTTGCGATGACGCGGGCGCAGGAACGTGACGTTGCGCCCGCCGATCTCGATCCGGCCCGAGGACGGCATCTCAAGTCCGGCAATCATGCGCAGCGTCGTGGTCTTGCCGCAACCCGAGGGGCCGAGGAGGAAGACGAACTCGCCGTCCCTGACGGCGATGTTCACGTCATCCACCGCGCGGAAGTTGCCGAACACCTTGTTCAGACTGGATATCGTCAGGTCAGCCATGGCAGAACGCTCCGGTCATTTCCGTGCCACGCCCTGGCTGAGGCCGCTGATCAGGTGACGCTGCATGACGAGCACGAACAGGATGAGCGGGGCGGTGATCAGCACCACGGCCGCGCCCAGCACGTTCCATTCGATGTTCGCCCCGATCGAATAGGCCATGATCGCGGGCGGCATGGTCTTTGCCTCGGTCGAGGTCAGGAAGGTCGCAAAGGCGAATTCGTTCCATGACAGGATCATCACGAAGATCGCGGTCGCGGTGATCGACGGCATCATCAGCGGCAATGTCACCTTGCGGAAGGCCTGAAACCAGGTGTCACCGTCCACCATGGCAGATTCTTCGTAGCGGCGCGGGATGTCGCGGAAATAGCCGGTCAGCATCCAGACCACGAAGGGCAACTGCATGGCGGTATAAAGGATGATCAGGCCGGGAAGCGTGTCGAGCAGCTTGAGCGTCTGGAAGGTCACGAAAATCGGGATCAGCACCGCAACGGGTGGCATCATCCGGTTGGTCAGCACCCAGAAGCTTACATCGTCGCGTCCGGCGAAGTCATAGCGCGCGATGGCATAGGCGCAGAACATTCCGATGGTCACCGAAAAGAAGGTCGAGGCTACCGAAACGATCAGGCTGTTCATGAAATTCTTCATGATGCCTTTCTCCTGGATCAGCAGCTGGAAGGCCTCGAGCGATGGCGTGAATATCCACTGCGGCGACGGGGATGCAGCGGCTGCCTTGTCCATGAAGCCGGTCATCACGACCCAGACATAGGGCAGGATATTCAGCACGCAGACGAAGATGAGGACCAGATAGACCCACCCGTTCCTCTGGACGGGAGGCGCATCAGGGGAGGTGATGCGGGTGTCGATGCCGGACATTGGACCCCCCTCAAGCGGCCGCTTCGGTGCGGGACCGGAAGACACGGATGAAGACGAAGCTCATCACGATGATGATCATCATCATGATGAGGGAAATCGCGGCGGCCTTGGAGGCGTCGAAGAACTCCAGCCCGGTCTTTGTCAGGTAGAGGTTCAGCGTCGTGGTTGCGTTGCCGGGGCCCCCGCGCGTCATGATCACGATGAGTTCGTAGGTGCGGAAGGCGTCCATCGTGCGGATGACCACGGCGATCAGGATCGCCGGTCGCAGCAGCGGCATGGTGATCGTCCAGAACACGCGCCACGAGGAGGCGCCGTCGATCTCGGCGGCTTCGTAGGGCTGGCGCGGGATCGAGGCGAGGCCGGCTGTCATCATCAGGAACATGAAGGGCGTCCATTCCCAGACATCGACGAAGATCAGCGTCTGGAAGGCGATGTCGGGATGCGACAGGAAGGGAATTTCGCCCAGGCCGAACCAGCCTGTGATCGCCGACGAATAATAGGTGACCAGTCCGGCCCCCGGGTAGAACATGTAACGCCAGATCAGCGCGGCCACGAGTGGCGGCAGGATCATCGGGATCAGGATCAGGAGCTGCATCACCGAGACACCCCGCAGCTTGCGCTGGAACAGGAGCGCCAGGCCCAGACCAAGCCAGAACTCGATGAAGACGGCCTGACCGGTAAACCAGATCGTCGTGCGAAAGGCATGCCAGAATTCGGGGTCCTGGATGACCGATTGATACTGGTAGAGACCGACGAAGTAACGCGGGATGAACGGCTTGGACAGGATCACGTTCTGGCCAGCAATCCAGAGCGCGTAGAGGAAGGGATAGATGCCGATCGCGAAGAGGATGATCAGCGTCGGGGCCATCAGCACCCAGGGAAACACCTTGCGGTTCGAAGGTCCGAACCGTTCGGCAAAGCTGAGGCGGCGTTCCGATGTGCCGTGCATTGTCTTGGCAACGGTCATGACGGCCTCCTTGGTTGCAGGCGCTGGCGTGGGTGCGAAAGGCTCCGGAGCCAAGGGAGGGCATGGCTCCGGAGTGGGGAGTCCCCCTTGCGGGGGACGCAGGCGTGTCAGTTCCACTCCGACGGGAGGCGGTCGTAGTAGGTCAGATCACGCCAGAGCTGCGGCGGAAGATCGGTGCGTCCGGGGATGTAGTAGCCGCCCCGCTTCATGGCTTCGGTCATGGCTTTTTCCATGTTCGCTGCGGCGGTCGCAGCGTCGATCTCGCCGATCCATACGCGGCTGCCTTCCTGGCCCATGATGTCCGAGATTTCGGCCCATTCGGGAATGCGCACGCGCTCGTCTGGGTTGGTCTGCGTCAGCATGAAGTCGTAGACCGGGATCCACCACGGCTGGTGCGTCGCCAGCGTTTCCGACTTGTAGGTCGAATGCCGCGACGGCCCTGCGCCGAACTCGGTTGCGCGTTCCTGGATCTCTTTCGAGGTGATCCACTGAACGAAGACCCAGGCGGCTTCCTTGTTTCTCGAGTCCTTTGACAGGCCGAAGGACCATGCGCCGAACCAGGGGTCGAGCACGCCGTGCGGGCCGGAGGGGGTGTGCAGGTGCACATTCTTGCCCGCGACGGTGGCCTGGGTCGACGGGTCTTCGAAGAAGCCCTTGATGAAGTCCTGATAGTTCCAGGTGCCGAAAGCGCCGCCGGCCTGGTAGACGGCGGTGGCTTCGCCGATGCCCCAGTTGGCGCTGTCGGCCGGCATGAATTCTCTCAGCTTCACGAAATAGTCGATCGCCGCCACGGTCTGGGGGTTGTTGATCGTGACTTTCCAGTCTTCGTCCAGATATTCGTTCCCCACCGTTTCAGGAGTCTGGAAAGCGTAGAGGTAGGGCAGCCAGGTGACCCCCCAGAACCAGCGGCCCGGAATGTTAGCGAAGCCGATCACGCCTGATTCCGGATTGTGAACCTTCTTTGCCGCCTCATACATGTAGTCGGTGTTGAATTCGGGCGAGAAACGTTCGGGCAGCGTGAAGCCCGCCTGTTCGGCCAGATCGGCGCGGAAGGTGGTGCCGACCGGGCCTGCGCCGAGCGGAATGGTGTAGAGCGTGTCGTTGAAGACGCCCGTCCCCGAAATGACCCGCGGCAGGAAGTCGTCAATGTCGTATCCCGGATCGGTCAGGTCCGCATTCTTGACATAGGGCATGAGCGGGTCGAGGAAGCCTGCGGCGGCATATTCGGCCAGCCACATGACGTCGACCGCATAAAGGTCATAGGCCCCGGTGCCCTGCTGCATCTCGACCAGGGATTTCTGGCGATACTGGTCGAAGGGAACCTCGTCGACGATAATCTTGATCCCGTATTTCTCTTCGAATTCAGGGATGAATTTGCCGAGCGCCGCAAACTGCGGCATTGACGGTTGCAGGAAGCGAACCTCGGCACCGGCCAGGGCTTTTTGGGCCTCGGTCCGGCTGTCTTCCTGTGCATAGACTGGCGGGACCGCCAGCGGTATGATCGCGGCCGCGGTGATGACGGCCCGTCCGAAGTCTCTCAGTTTCATGGTTCTCCTCCTATGGTGGCTGATGTCTCTCTTTGACGCCCCAACCGGGCGCAAAGCCTCAGGCGGGGGGACGCGCGGCGAATTGCGCGTGGCGCAACGTGCGGCCCGAGACCGGGTCAAACAGGTAGACAAAGTCGTGATGGATGCGGAACGCGATCGGGGCTCCGATCTGTTCGGGATAGTGCCGGGCCAGATCGACAGTGGTCATGACGCGCACGATCGTGCTGCCGGCGTCGATGTCGAAGATCACACGGCTGCCGAGGGTTTCGACCGCAAAGATGACGCCTTCGAGCCTGCCGTCGACGGTTTCTCCGGGCGGGGAGAGAGCGATATGCTGTGGCCGGACCCCGACGACGACATCTCGCGGCAAGGTGTCCCCACTTGCCAGCCAGATCGGGTCGACCGGGATGCGCGAGGTGCCGACAACGAGAAAGCCCCTGCCTGCCTCTTCGGAGACATGCGCCGGCAGAGTGTTCATGACCGGCTCTCCGATGAAGGTTGCCGCGAACTGCGTCGCCGGCCGGTCGAAGAGGTCCTGCGGGGGAGCGATCTGCTCTATTCTGCCTTTGTTGATCAGCACGATCCGTTCGGCCATCGTCATGGCTTCGAGCTGGTCATGGCTGACGTAGAGCATCGTTGCCCTGAAATCGCGCTGAAGCCGCTTGAACTCTACCCGCATGCGGGCGCGCAGCTGGGCATCGAGATGCGAGATCGGTTCATCCAGGAGATAGCAGTCGGCCTCGCGGACAAGGGCCCGGCCGATGGCAACGCGCTGCTGCTGGCCGACTGACAGCTGGGCGGGCAGACGATCCAACAGGCTTTCGATCTGCAGAACGCCGGCCACCTCGGCGATGCGGGCCTTCATCGCGGGCTCGGGCATCTTTCTGATCCGGAGGGGGTAGGCGAGGTTTTCGAAAACCGACAGATGCGGGAAGAGGGAATGCTTGTCGTAGACCATTGCGACGTTCCGCTCTCGCGGGGTGAGGCCTGTCACATTCCTTGGACCGATGAGGATTGTTCCGGATGTCGCATCCTCGAGCCCGGCTACCAGGCGGAGCGTCGTCGTTTTTCCCGCACCCGAAGGGCCCAGAAGAAAGACTGCCTCGCGGTCTGCGACATCGAAACTGATACCGGACAGGGCGCTGTGGCCGTCCTTGAAGGTCTTGCTCAATTCCTGAATGCGCAGTTCGGCCATGCGTCAGACCGGGCGGAAAGCAGTGGCGGCGAAAACAGAGAGCGACATCCTGAAGGGCCTTCCGACGCTTGCGCACGACCGCATTCGCCCGGGTCGCTGGAGCAGCTCACGACGGCTTGGAGAAGAGAATCCTTTCCTCGTGAACCACTGTCAAACTAATTTCCTTCGACAGATAAAGCAAGAAAATAAATTCTACACCATTCCGCAGACACGAAATTTCCTGCGACCTGCGGTGGTGTGGCGGCCGGTCTTGAAGGTCAGTACCGCGTGAGCGACGTGACGTCCGACGTCCGCTCGAGGCCCGCGATCGCAGCTCCGAAGTTGCGCACGGCAAAAAGAGAATAGAGGACGTCGATCACCTGGAGCTGAGCGATCTTGGACACCATGGACTCGTGGTATTCCGCGCCGCCGATGACTCCGGTGACCGTCGGGGTGAACAGTGCAATATCCGCATGGCGAACAATCGGAGCGTCTGGAAACGATGTGATGGCCACCGTCGTTGCCCCCTGTTCTCTTGCTTCGCGGAGCGAGTCGACAGTCGAGATCGTCCGGCCCGAGTTCGATATCCCTATGGCCAGCGAGTTGGGGCCAAGAGTGGAGGTGCCAATCTGGCGTATGCCGAGATCGCGGTAAAAGAGGCAGCGCTTGCCGACGCGCATGAAGCGCAGCAATGCGTTTTCGACACAGAGGAGCGATGACCCCATGGCATAGAAGGCCATGACATCGGCCCGTTCGATGGCAGCTACCGCGCGCTCCAGCTGTTCGGCTGCAAGCCCTGCTTTCGTGTCTGCGACAGTGAGCGCATAGCGCGAGGTCACCTTCGACAGGACTGATGCGGTATCGTCTTCGGCAGTGATGTCTTCATAGACGTGCTGGTCGCTTTCGGTGGATGTCTGGCGCCCAGACTGGGAAAGTTCTTCTGCGATGAGAATCTTGAACTGTTGGAACGAGGGCACCTCGATCTCGCGGACAAAACGGGTGACCGTCGATTCCGACACGTCGCATTGCGCTGCAAGATCCTTGATCGAGATGGACTTGACCTCTTCCGGCGATCTGAGGACCCGGTCCGCGATCCGCCGGAGAGCCGGGTTCATGTAACCGGACATCCAGCGAATCCGCGCAAGGAGGCCCGGCTTGGTTTCGGCAGCTTCGGTCATGGCACCCCCTGTCACGCACGCCTGCAATTCTATGACAGTCAGCGATTAAGAAAAGGAATTTCTTTCCTTGTTGGTGCCTTGCCTACCAGACCTTGTTTGCGGCTTCGGCGGCGGCCTTTGCGGCCTGCATCGCGAGAAGGGCTGCCCGCGCCGCCCCGGACGCATCCGACCAGGCTTCGCGCCACAGCCGCACACCGCCGACCAGATCGGCCGACAGGACCCTGGACGAGAAGCTTTCGACGGTGAAGTCGCCGTCATAACCCACAGATGCCAGCGCGCCAAAGAAACCGGTCAGATCGAAATGCCCTCCGCCGAGGGTGCCGCGGTTGCTGTCGGCCACATGGGCGTAACCGAGCAGGTCCGCGTTGCGACGGATCGCGGCGGCGATGTCGCCCTCTTCGATGTTCATGTGGAAGGTATCCATGTGGACGAACATGTTGCGCCCGCCTGCATCCCGAATCATCGCTGACGCCTGATCCAGCGTGTTGACCATGAAGCTTTCGTAGCGGTTCACCGGCTCCAGTCCCAGGCGCACGCCAAGCTCTCCCGCGCGGCGGTCGAGGCGCGACATGCTTTGCACGACCCGTCCGCGTTGAGCCGCCGTTTGGGGCGCGGTATAGCTGGCGAAGGCGGCATAGGTGATGCCGCTGACGGCCGGCGCGCCAAGCTCTGACGCGACTTCCAGCGCGCGGCCTACGGCGGCCTCGCCCCTGGCCGCCACCTCGGGATCTTCCGATGAGATGTCGGTCCGGGGACCCAGCGCCATGCCAAGGCGCAGGTCCAGCCCCGTCCCTGCAAGCCCGGCCCGCGTGGCGGCCAGATCCAGCGTGTAGGGGTCGAACATCAGCACTTCGACCAGATCGTAGCCGATTTCGGCCGCAGCCAGGCAGGTGGCCCTTGCGGTGACCGCGGTCCAGTTGTCACCAAAGACCAGCGTGTGGATGCCGAACTTTCCTTTCATGCCGTTGCTCCCTCCTGGCGGCGTTTCATTTCCTGCGCGGCAACTGTGCGGCGGGCTGCGATCCGTCTGGCCCGTCTCTGCGCCAGTGCGCCTGTCGCCAGATTGCAATTGTCAGACCAGTGCGTCGTCCGGGGGGCCAGCGCATCGGCAACCGGCGATGACACCACGGCGGAAGGATCGAAGACCACCATTCAGACCAGACCGCACCCGGCGGCGGCTGCCCTGGCGCGCCGGATCGAGGTATCCTCCCGTCCTACCGTGAAGACTGGCGCGGGGGCGACGTGCCGAATTCCGTCCGTCATCGCATCCGCCTCATCCGAAGATCGACCGTATGGTGCCGCCGTCAGCCCGGTGGCAGACCCCATTCATGGCCGTGTTGGTCATCAGCTGGACGACACCACGCCCGTGCATGGCGGGGTCGATCAGACGTTGGGTCAGGTTCGAGGGCTGGACCGTCCTGTAGAAATCGGCCAGACATTCGGCCACGCTGCGGCCCTGCTCCTGTGCCAGCCCCGCGAAGTAGCCCTCGACCGACTCGGTCGAGGTCGTGCCGGGCATATAGCTGCTTACCCTCACATCGGTGCCCCGGGTCAGCTCGGCCAGCGACCGGGACAGGCCGAGGATCGCTGTCTTGGTGACCGAGTAGGGAACCATGTTGCCGATCGAACGGATCGCGGCTTCGGACGAGATGAAACAGATAGCGCCCGAGTTCCGGGCGAGCATGTCCTTCAGCAGGATGCGACTGATCCGGACGGCGGTCATGACATTGTGCTGAAAGTAGTCCAGCCACGTCTCATCCGTCACATCGAAGAAGTTGCAGACGTCGAAGACCCCGATGTTGTTCACCAGGAATTCGACCGGCCCGTAGCCAACCGCGAAGTCGGCGAGGGCC
>JBEIDZ010000013.1:0-16514 GCA_040383215.1 Paracoccaceae bacterium
CGCCCCATCGCCAGCGCGTCTTCGCCCGCCCGCGCGCGGTCGCCGCGCCCGTCCAGCGCGACATTCGCCCGCCCGTCGGTCAGCGCCACGACCGTAGGTGTCAGCCCCCGCCGCCGCGCCTGCCCGGCCATCGTCAGCGCTGCACCCAGCCCTGCGGCCAGCGGCGTGCCCCCGCCCCCCGGCAGCGCAGCGAGCCGCCGCTTGGTCTGCACAAGGCTCCGCGTCGGCGGCAAGAGCACCTCGGCCCCGCGCCCGCGAAAGGCGATCAGCGCCACATGGTCGCGCCGGGCATAGGCCTGCGCGAGCAGCAGTTCCACCGCCCCTTTCGCCTCTGCGAGCCGCGCCAGCGCGGCCGAGCCCGAGGCATCGACCGCAAAGACCAGAAGCCGGTCCGACCGCTCCTCGAACCGGCGGAACCGCAGGTCGCCCGCGCGCACCTGCACGCCGTCACCCTGCCGCAGCCGCTGCCAGGGCGCGGCGGCCCGCAGCGTCGCCACCACATCGACCCGCGCGCCGTCGCCCATCCGCCCCGGTCGGGCGGGCAGGGGCCGGCCGCGCCGGTTGCCCTTGCGCGCAGCCCCCGTACCCTCGCCCCGCCCCGACCGTGTCCGCCCCGCCGCAAGCCGGTCGAGCAGATCGGCCGGCAGCACTGTCCGCACCGCATCAAGGAGCATGTCGGCCGGCAGATCGCCGGGCAGGACCTCGCCCTCGGCCTGCTCCGCCTGTTCCTCCGGCGGCGGGGGCTCTGCAGCCTCCGGCTCCGCCGCCTCCGGCACCTGCGTCGCGCGATGGGCGAACACGAGCGCCGCCGCCACGGCCAGATCCCCGGGCGCGACCTGTTCCCGCCCCGCCAGCGCCGCATGCGCCCGCGCCGCGCGCAGGGCAAAAAGCCCCGCCCGCCCGCTGCCGATGCCGCAGGCCGCCATCGCCCCGGCAATCTCGGCCAGCATCCCCTCCGGCAATGTCACCTGCGCGAGCCTTTCCCGCGCCGCGGCCAGGGCCGTCCCGTCCCAAGGGAACCCCGTCACCGCGCCCGCCGGCACCTCGGACAGGTCGACGGCAAAGGCCAGCCGCTCGGCCAGCACCGGCGCCAGCCCCTCCTCCGGCCCCGCGCCTTCGTCCAGCGCGATCATCGCGTGCCCGCGCCCCTCGTCCAGCGCCTGCGCCAGCCGCGCGGCCAGCCCCGGCCCGGTCCGCTCGGCCATGGCAAGCAGCAGCACCGCCGGCCGGGCCAGCAGCCCCCGCCCCGTCACCACCCGCCCCGCCGCCAGCGTCGCGGCCAGGTCCAGCCCGCCGAACAGCGCGCCATCCTCCATGCCCGGATGCAGCCGCACCACCGGCAGCCCGGTCGCCCCGGCCAGCGCGGTCCGCGCATCGCGCACCGGCCCCGCCCGCGCCCGCAGCGCAAGCCCGCCCAGGCCCCCGGGATCGACCGCCAGCAGCCCGAGCGCCGTCAGCGCCCTGTCCCAGGCCTCAGCCAAGCACATCCTCCACGATCCGCGCCACGCGCGTGCCCGTCCCCGCCTCGTCCAGCGGGTCGCGCCGCAGCCGGTGCCGCAGCGCCATCGCCGCGACATCGCGCACATGGCCGCGCGTCACCGCCGTATCGTCGCGCCAGGCTGCATAGGCCCGCGCCGCCTTGAGCAGCGTGAGCTCGCCCCGCAGCCCGTCAGAGCCGAGCGCGAGGCACAGCCCCGCCACATCCGTCAGCGTCCGGTCCGGCGTATGCAGGTCGCGCAGCGCCTTGCGCGCGGTCAGGATGCGGTCGCGGATCGCGGCATCCTCGGCCTGCCAGCGCAGCATGAAGGCGGCATGGTCGTTCTCATAGGCATCGCGCCGCCGGATCACCTCCACGCGCGTCTCCACGTCGCGCGGGCTCTCGACCTCGACCGACAGCCCGAACCGGTCCAGCAATTGCGGCCTGAGTTCCCCCTCCTCGGGGTTGCCCGACCCCACAAGGACAAAGCGCGCCGGATGCCGGATCGACAGCCCCTCGCGCTCGACCACGTTCTCGCCCGAGGCGGCCACGTCCAGCAGCAGGTCGACGACATGATCCTCGAGCAGGTTCACCTCGTCGATGTAAAGGTATCCCCGGTTCGCCCGCGCGAGCAGCCCGGGCTGAAAGGCCTTTTCCCCCTTCGTCAGCGCCTTTTCGATGTCCAGCGCCCCGGTCACCCGGTCCTCGGTCGCCCCCAGCGGCAGGTCGACCACCGGCGTCGGCATCTGTTCGACCACGCGCCCCTGCAACCCCGCCCAGTCCGGCACGGCGGCGGGCGTCTCGGAATTCACCGGACAGCCGCGGACCGCCATGATCGGCGGCAGAAGTGCGGCCAGCGCGCGGACCGCCGTGGATTTGCCCGTGCCGCGGTCGCCAAAGACCAGAACGCCCCCGATCGCGGGGTCGATCGCGGTCAGGATCATCGCGCGCTTCATCTCCTCCTGCCCGACGATGGCCGCGAAGGGGAATGGCTGTCTCATGCTCATGCGGCCTCCGGATGCTGCAGCGGCGATTGCCCGTTCCATGTCCCAAGGTCGGACAGGACCGAAAACCGCGCATAGAGTTCTTCCCTGAACCAGCCCTGCTCGCGCACGGCACGGATCGCCTCGGCATGGGGGCCGGTCCGGGCAAAGCCCGCCATGGCCCGTTCCGACGGCCAGATCGAAAAGGTCACCTGATGCAGAAGCGGGACCTCGCCGATCCCGATCTTGAAGGCGACATTGGGGTCGGCCCCGATCAGCCGGTCAAGCTCGGGCACCCGCCGCCAGAACCGCGCGGCCACCGCTGGCCGCACCGTCGCCCGCGTCAGCGCGGCCAGCGGCCCCGCGGGCGGCGCCGCGACCGTCTCGAAAGGGGCCACGCCCGCCCATTTGCCCCGCGCCGAGATGGGGGCGAGGAACACCGTCCAGTCCTCGGCCGCATGCGTGCGATAGCGCCGCCAGACCGGCGCCGCGGTCACCCGCGCCCGCGCCGTCGCATGGTCGGGCCAGGTGGCGAGGATCGCATAGACCGCCGTGTTCGGCACCGGCGTGAAGCCCGCCCCCGTGCCAGACCCGCAGAGCTTCCAGAACCCGATGTCCGGCGTCCGCGCCAGCGCCCTGCGCGCCAGACCCATCTGCGCAAACGCCCAGAGCCGCGCGGCAGCGCCGCCGAAGCGGAAGAACGAAAGACTCACCGTCTGGGCCAAGACGCGGACTCCATCTGTCAACTTATCCTGACAGAACCTTGCGCCCTTGAAAAGTGCCGCCGTGCCAGGACCCCCGCCCGTCCTGCCGCCGCGCCATTCCCCCGCGCCCGGTCTGCGCCGCCCCGACCGAAAGCCCATACGTTTCGCAGAAAATTCCGGACAGGACCGCAGGAGGGGGGCAGCGCGCCCCTTGCGCCGCCGGCCCCCCGTGACCCCATTGTCAGACCTTTCTCCAGACGATACTGTCAATTCATGTTGACAGATCGCACCCCGCCCGATCCCGAAGATGCCGCATCCCGGGCTGTGGTGATCGGTGCGGGTCTCGGCGGGCTTGCCGCCGCCATGCGGCTCGGCGCCAAGGGCTGGCAGGTCACCGTCCTTGACCGGCTCGACCGGGTCGGGGGCCGCGGCTCCTCGATCACGCAGGGCGGCTACCGCTTCGACCTCGGCCCGACCATCGTCACCGTGCCGCAGGTCTTCGACGAACTCTGGGCCGCCACCGGGCACGACTTCCGCCGCGACATCGACCTGCGCCCGCTCGACCCCTTCTACACGATCCGCTGGCCCGATGGCGCGCAGTTCTCGGCCACCGGCGACACCGCCCGCATGCTGGCCGAGGTCGCGCGCCTCTCTCCCGGCGACGTGAAGGGCTACCAGCGTTTCCTGCGCGATGCCGAGCGGCGCTTCACCGTGGGCTATCTCGGCATGGTCGCCAAACCCATGCACCGGCTCTGGGAAACGGTGAAGGTCCTGCCCGAATTCGCCCGCCTGCGGGCCGACCGCTCGATCCTCGGCCTGGCCAGCGCGCGCGTCCGCGACCCCCGGTTGCGCATGGCGCTGTCCTTCCATCCGCTCTTCATCGGCGGCGACCCCTCCCGGGTCACCTCGATGTACGCGCTCGTCAGCCATCTGGAAAAGGAGTACGGCGTCCACTGCGCCATCGGCGGCGTGCAGGCCATCGCCGATGCCATGGCCCGGATCATCCGCGCCCAGGGCGGCAGCCTGCGGCTTGGCACCACGGTCGACCGCATCACCTTTGCCGGCGACCGCGCCACCGGTGTCCGGCTGGCCGATGGCACGGCCATCTCCGCCGCGCTGACCGTCTCGAACGCCGATGCGGGGCACACCTATACCCACCTGCTGCGCGACCGGCCCCGCCGCCGCTGGACCGATGCGCGCCTGACCCGCGCGCGCTGGTCGATGGGCCTTTTCGTCTGGTATTTCGGCACCCGCGGCACCCGCGGCCTCTGGCCCGATCTTGGCCATCACACCATCCTTTCGGGTCCCCGCTACAAGGGGCTGCTTGACGACATCTTCATCCGCGGCCGCCTGGCGCCCGATCACAGCCTCTACATCCACCGCCCGTCGGTGACCGACCCCACCGCCGCACCCCCGGGTGACGACACGTTCTACGTCCTCTCTCCCGTCCCCCATCTCGGCCATGCCGACCCGGTGGACTGGCAGCGCGAGGAACCGCGCTACCGCGACCTTGTCGCCGCCACGCTCGACACCGTGATGCCGGGCTTTCGCGACCGCATCGCCGAAAGCCTGATCTTCACGCCCGAAACCTTCCGCGACCGCTATCTCTCGCCCTTCGGCGCGGGCTTCTCGCTCGAACCGCGCATCCTGCAATCCGCCTGGTTCCGCCCCCACAACATCAGCGAAGAGGCGCAGGGCCTCTACCTTGTCGGCGCGGGCACCCATCCCGGCGCGGGCCTGCCGGGTGTCGTGTCCTCGGCCCGCGTGCTGGCCGATCTTGCGCCCGTCGCGCCCGCCCGCCGCCCCGCGCTCCGCATGGCCGCCGAATGACCCACGCCCCCGCCATCGCGCCTGACGACCTTGCCCATTGCCGCGCCGCGATCCGCACCGGCTCGCGCTCCTTCCACGCGGCCTCGCGGCTCCTGCCCGGCGCGGTGCGTGACCCCGCGCTCGTGCTCTATGCCTTCTGCCGCCTGGCCGACGATGCCGTGGACGAACATGCCGAAAAGGCCCGCGCCGTCCTCAGCCTCTCCGACCGGCTCGACCTTGCCTATGCCGGCCGGCCCCGCAACGCGCCCGAAGACCGCGCCTTTGCCGCCATCGTCGAGGCCTTCGACATGCCCCGCGCCCTGCCCGAGGCGCTGCTCGAAGGGCTGGCCTGGGATGCACAGGGGCGGACCTATCGCACGCTGTCGGACATCCGCGCCTATTCCGCCCGCGTCGCGGCGGCGGTCGGGGCGATGATGTGCGTGCTGATGCGCGTGCGCGACCCCGATGCGCTGGCCCGCGCCTGCGACCTTGGCGTGGCGATGCAGCTCACCAACATCGCCCGCGACGTGGGCGAAGATGCCCGCGCCCGCCGCCTCTATCTTCCCCTCGACTGGATGGAGGAGGCCGGGATCGCGCCCGCCGCCTTCCTCGCCGACCCCCTGCCTACGCCCGAGATCCGCCGCATGACCGCGCGGCTCCTGTCCGAGGCCGAACGCCTCTACCGCCGGTCCGAAGCCGGGATCGCCAGCCTGCCGGCCGCCGCGCGGACGGGCATCTGGGCCGCGCGCCTGATCTATGCCGGCATCGGGACCGAAGTCCGCCGCGCCGGCTGCGACAGCGTCTCGCACCGCGCCCATACCTCGGCCGCGCAGAAATCGCTCTGGATGGCGCAGGCCGCGCTGCGCGCCGCCGGCTCCACGCTGATGCCGGAACCTGCGGTGATCTTCGCCCCGCCCCTGCCGGAAACCGCCTATCTCGTCTCCGCCGCTGGACGCGCCACCTCGCGCGGCGGGCGCACGCAGAATCTGCTTTCCATCCTCGCCGATCTCAAGGCACGCGACGCAAGGCTTGGCAGCGGGCCGCAGCAGGCCTAGAACCCCGTGGCGTAACCGCCGAAAGGTCTGCCCGATGGATGTCCTGCTTTTCGCGATCTTCCTTGCCGCGACCTTCGGGGCCGGCGCCACCGGCGCGATGTTCCCGACCGGCCAATGGTACAAGTCCCTGGCCAAGCCCGACTGGACCCCGCCCAACTGGGTCTTTCCCGTGGTCTGGACCTCGATCTATGTCCTGATCTCCATCGCCGGGGCCCGCGTCGCGGGCGAACCCGGCTCGGCCTTCGCGGTGGCCTTCTGGGCCGCACAGATCGCCTTCAACACGCTCTGGACGCCGATCTTCTTCGGCCTGCGCCGGCTCTGGGCCGCGCTGCCGGTCATGGCGGCACTCTGGGTCTCGGTCCTTGGCGCCACGATCACGCATTGGCAGGTCGACTGGGTCGCAGGTCTCGCCTTCGTGCCCTATCTGGTCTGGGTGACGATCGCGGCCTTCCTCAACCTCTCCGTCGCCCGCCTGAACCCCGGCGTGCCCCCCCTCCGCCCCGCCGACCTCTAGCACCCGGACCGCCGGGACGCCGATCCCGCCGGGCAGTCTCCGGCCGTCCCGCCGCGACACGCTGTCCGCGCAACGCGCGGTGGCTTCACGGGGCAGGGGGGCGCTTTCCGCACCGACGCAATACCGACGTGATACCGACGCGATACCGAAAGCCCGTTTTCGGCCTTTTTCCGCGTGTTAACCCCCGATTCGCCGCTCTTCCAGCAGGGCCGTGCACAAACCGCTCTCCGGCACCGCCATCTCTTCGATCACGTCGAAATGGTGCCGCCCCGCCGCCACCGTCAGCCGCGCCTCCCAGACCCGCGCGAGCATCGCCGCCTGCTCGACAAAGACCGGCCGTTCCAGCGCGCCCACCCAGACATGCACCGGCACCCCCGGCGCGGGCCACAGCGCCGGACTCTCCGCCGCCGCCTCGGTCGCATCAAGCCGCAGATCGCGGTTCATCCCCGTCCCGACCAATGGCCGCAGGTCCGCCACCGGAGAGATCGGCACGATCCGCGCCACCCGCCCGATCACCGGCAAGGCCACATCCGCGCAGCCCATCCGCGCCACGAGATGCCCCCCCGCCGAATGCCCGGTCAGCACGAGCGGCCCCGGCATCCGCGCCGCAACCGCCTGAACCGCCTGCGAAATCTGCCGCGTGATCGCCGCGATCCGCACGCCCGGACAAAGGTCATAGGACGGCATCGCCACCGCCCAGCCCCGCGCCACCGGCCCCGCCGCCAGATGCGACCAGAGCTCACGCCCGAAGGTCCGCCAGTAACCGCCATGGACAAAGACCACCGTCCCCCGCGCCTCGCCCGCCGGCAGGAACAGGTCAAACCGCGCGCGCGCGCCCGCGCCATAGGGTAGATCCACCAGCCCCCGCGCGCCCGCCCGCCAGGCCTCGGCCGCCGCCGCCCAGCGCGCGGGATAGCTCTCCCCGCCCGGGATATGCGCCGCATTGGCAAAGGCCGCATCCCAACCCGTCACCGGCTTTCTCCCTTTACGCCGCCCGCCCTGCATGGTTTCTGGCCGGTGATCCCCCTATCCCTCGGGCCTCAACCGGACGCAGCCATCATGCTCGACACAAAGACCGACCTTGCCAGCCTGCTCAAGACCCCCGATCTCCTGCGCAGCCAGGCCTTCCTCGCCGGGACATGGACAAGTGCCTCATCCGGCAGGACTTTTCCCGTCACCAACCCCGCCCGCGGCGATGTGATCGCCGATGTTGCCGACCTTTCGCGCGCCGAGGTGGCCCAGGCCATCGCCGCCGCCCATGCCGCGCAGAAACCCTGGGCCGCCCGCACCGGCAAGGACCGCGCCCGGGTCCTGCGCCGCTGGTTCGACCTGATGATGGAACATCAGGAGGACCTCGCCATCATCATGACCGCCGAACAGGGCAAACCCTTGGCCGAGGCGCGCGGCGAGGTCGCCTACGGCGCCTCCTACATCGAATGGTTCGGTGAAGAGGCCAAGCGCATCTACGGCGAGACGATCCCCGGCCACATGCAGGACAAGCGCATCACCGTGATCCGCCAACCCATTGGCGTCGCAGCCGGAATCACGCCCTGGAACTTCCCCAACGCGATGATCGCGCGCAAGGTCGCCCCCGCGCTCGCCGCCGGCTGCGCCTTCGTCGCCCGCCCCGCCTCGCTCACGCCGCTCTCCGCGCTCGCCATGGCGCGCCTGGCCGAACTGGCCGGCGTCCCCGCGGGCGTGCTCTCGGTCGTCACCTCCACCGCCTCGGGCGATGTCGGGCGCGAATTCTGCGAAAACCCCCTCGTGCGCAAGCTCACCTTCACCGGCTCGACCGAGGTCGGCCGCGTGCTCCTGCGCCAGGCCGCCGACCAGGTGATGAAATGCTCGATGGAGCTTGGCGGCAACGCCCCCTTCATCGTCTTCGACGACGCCGATCTCGACGCCGCCGTGCAGGGCGCGATCCTGTCCAAGTTCCGCAACAACGGCCAGACCTGCGTCTGCGCCAACCGCATCTATGTCCAGCGCGGCGTCTATGACGCTTTCGCGCACAAGCTCAAGACCGCGGTCGAAAAGCTCGCCGTCGGCGACGGCCTGACCCCGGGCACCGACCTCGGCCCCCTGATCGAGCCCAAGGCCGTCGACAAGGTCCGCGAACACCTCGCCGATGCGCTGGCCCGCGGCGCGACCGTGCTCACGGGCGGAGACCTGCACAACCTCGGCGGCCAGTTCTTCAAGCCCACGATCGTGACCCATGCGACGCAAGACATGCTCGTCGCCCGCGATGAAACCTTCGGCCCCTTCGCCCCCCTCTTCATGTTCGAGGACGAGGACGACGTCATCGCCAAGGCCAATGACACGATCTTCGGCCTCGCCTCCTATTTCTACGCCCGCGACCTGTCGCGCGTGACCCGTGTGGCCGAGGCGCTGGAATACGGCATGGTCGGCGTCAACACGGGTATCATCTCGACAGAGGTCGCCCCCTTCGGCGGGGTCAAGCAGTCCGGCCTCGGCCGCGAAGGCTCCCGCCACGGGATCGAGGATTATCTCGAGATGAAATACATCTGCACCAGCATCTGATGCCCGCGCGCAGCCCAACGTAGGGTGCGCTTAAGCGCACCCTACCCAGGCCGCGCCCGCCCTTCCCTTCGCCCGTCCGCGGGACTAGCCTCCGGTCATGGCTGACTTCGCACATCTCGGCGTCGACATCGGCGGCACCTTCACCGACGTGGTGCTCGAAACGCCAGCCGGTCTCTTCTCGGTCAAGGTGCTGACAACCTATGCCGCGCCCGAAGACGCGATCCTTGACGGCATGGATCAGGTCTGCGCCCGCGCCGGCATCGCGCCGGCCCGCCTGACGCGCATCATCCACGGCACCACGCTCGCCACCAATGCGCTGATCGAACGGCGCGGCGCCCGCACCGCCTTCATCACGACCGAAGGTTTCCGCGACGTGATCGAGATGCGCAGCGAATCGCGTTTCGAGCAATACGACCTCAACCTCACCCTGCCCGATCCGCTCATCCCCCGCGACGACCGCCTGACCTTGCGCGAACGCGTCGATGCCGGCGGCGCCATCCTCGTCCCCCTCGCCCTGGCCGAGGTCGAGGACCTCGCCACCCGCCTCTCGGGCTACGAATCCGTCGCCGTGGGGTTTCTGCATTCCTATCTCAACCCCGCCCACGAACATCTCGTGCGCGATGTGCTCGCCCGCCTGCAGCCTCGCATGTCGATTTCGCTCTCCTCCGACGTCTCGCCGCAGATGCGCGAATACGAACGCTTCGCCACCACCTGCGCGAATGCCTATGTCCGCCCGATGATGGCCAGCTACCTCGGCCGGCTTGCCGAACGTCTGGCCGCCCAGGGCGCCACCTGCCCGGTCTTTCTCATCCATTCCGGCGGCGGCATCATCTCGATCGAGGCCGCCGCCGCCTTCCCCGTCCGCCTGGTCGAAAGCGGCCCCGCGGGTGGCGCGATCTTTGCTGCCGACATCGCCCGCCGCCACGGCATCGGCCGCGCCCTCTCCTTCGACATGGGCGGCACCACGGCCAAGATCTGCCTCATCCGCGACGGTGCGCCCAAGACCGCCCGCGTCTTCGAGGTCGCCCGCTCCTACCGCTTCAAGAAGGGCTCGGGGATACCGGTCTCGATCCCCGTCATCGACATGGTCGAAATCGGCGCGGGCGGCGGCTCGATCGCCCATCTCGACGCGATGCGCCAGATCCGCGTCGGCCCCGAAAGTGCCGCCTCCGAACCCGGCCCCGCCTGCTACCGCCGCGGCGGTACCCGCCCCGCCGTCACCGATGCCGACCTTCTGCTCGGCCGGCTCGACCCCGCAGCCTTTGCCGGCGGCGCGATCCCGCTCGATCCCGCGCTCGCCGACAGCGCCATTGCCCACCACATCGGCCAGCCGCTCGGGCTCGACCCGCTTACCGCCGCGCAGGGCATCGCCGAGGTGGTGGACGAGACGATGGCCAACGCCGCCCGTGTCCACGCGGTCGAGAATGGCGAGGATCTGGGGGATTACACGATGATCGCCTTCGGCGGCGCGGCCCCCCTCCATGCCGCCCGCCTGTGCGAGAAACTGGGGATCGACCGGCTGATCGTGCCTCCCGGCGCGGGCGTGGGCTCTGCCATCGGCTTCCTGCACGCGCCCTTCGCCTTCGAGGCGACGCGCTCGGTCTACATGCGCATGGACGCCTTCGATGCTGCGGCGGTGCGCGACCTCCTTGCCGCGCTCGAAGCGGAAGCCACCGCCTTCGTCCGCGCCTGCGACCCGGTCTCTCCCATCGGCACATCCTGCCGCGTGTACATGCGCTACCGCGGCCAGGGCTGGGAAATCCCTGTCGCCGTGCCCCACGCCCTCGCCCGCGCCCCGGATTCAGCCGCCTTGCTCGCCCTCTTCGAGACCGAATACGCCGCCCTCTTCGACCGCACCGTGCGCGGCATGGCGGTCGAGGCGACGGTCTGGGCTGTCAACGCCAGCACCCCCGTCCCGCCCACGCCGCCCGTCCCTCCGGCAGCCGCGCCGCACCCCGCCCCCACGCGGCTGCGCCGGCTCTTCGATCCTGCCGCCGGTACACTCGCCCCCGCGACCGAGACGCCCCGCGCCGCGCTGTCCGACGGCGCGACACTCTCCGGCCCCGCCGCCATCACCGAGGCCGAGACGACGACGATCCTGCCTCGCGGCTTCACCGCCACGGCCCGCGCCGATGGCTGCATCGACATCCGCCGCACATGACCGCCCCCGCCCGCAGTCCCTCCCGGTGAAAGCCTCCGATGACCCTCCTTTCCCGCCAGATCATGTGGAACCGCCTCATCTCCGTGGTCGAGGAGCAGGCCCAGGCGCTCATCCGCACCGCCTTCTCCACCTCCGTGCGCGAAGCGGGCGACCTCTCGGCCGGCGTCTATGATGCCGAGGGCCGGATGCTCGCCCAGGCCGTCACCGGCACGCCCGGCCATGTCAACGCCATGGCCGAGGCGGTGGCCCATTTCATCCGCCTGATCGGTGCGCCGACCATGGCCGATGGCGACGTCTACATCACCAACGACCCCTGGATGGGCACCGGCCACCTGCACGACATCACCGTCGTCACCCCCGCCTTCCACCGGGGCGCGCATGTGGGCTTTCTCGCCTGCACCGCCCATGTCGTCGACATCGGCGGGCGCGGCTTCGGCGCCGACGGCAACTCGCTTTTTGAAGAGGGGCTGCAGATCCCCATCATGCGCCTGTTCGACCGCGGTGCGGTGAACGAGACGCTGATCGCGCTCCTGCGCCAGAACACCCGCGAACCCGACCAGGTCATCGGCGACATCTATGCGCTGGCGACCTGCAACGGCATCGGCCGGCACCGGCTTGCGGCGATGCTGGCCGAATACGACCTGCCCGACCTCGCCGATCTCTCGGCCTTCATCCTTCAGGCCTCCCGCAGCGCCACGCTCGACCGCATCGCGGCCCTGCCGCGCGCGCGCGCCAGCGCGACCATGCAGATCGACGGTTTCGCCACCCCGATCACGCTGGCCGTGACCGTCGAAACCCATCCCGACCATGTCAGCGCCGATTTCGCCGGCACCTCCGCCCCCGACCCCAAGGGCATCAACGTGCCCATGGTCTATACCCGCGCCTACGCCTGCTACGCGCTCAAATGCGCGATCGCGCCCGACATCCCCAACAATGCAGGCTCGCTCGAGCCCTTCCGCGTCACCGCCCCCGAAGGCACCATCGTGAACGCGCAGCACCCCGCGCCCGTGGCGCTGCGCCATGTCATCGGCCACCTCATCCCCGATACCGTCTTCGGCGCGCTCGACCGTATCCTGCCCGACACCGTCCCGGCCGAAGGGGCGGGCGCACTCTGCAACTTCCAGGTGTCGCTCACCCATCCCGACGGCGGGCGCAGCGAGGTGCTCTGCTTCAACTCCGGCGGCGCCGGGGCGCGGCCGGAACATGACGGGCTCAACGCCACCGCCTTCCCCTCGGGCGTCATGACCATGCCGGTCGAGGCGACCGAACATGCCGGCCCCGTCATCATCTGGCGCAAGGAACTGCGCCCCGATTCGGGCGGTGCCGGCCGGTTGCGCGGCGGCCTCGGCCAGGTGATGGAGGTCGGCGCCCGCCGCGGCTGGCGCTTCGACTTCTCGGCCATGTTCGACCGCCTGCGCCACCCCGCCCGTGGCCGCGACGGCGCCGCGGCCGGCGCGCCCACCACGGTCACCCTCTCGGACGGCACTGTTCTGCCCGGCAAGGGCCGCTTCCCCGTGCCCGAGGGCCAGACCGTCCGCCTCGCCTTTCCCGGTGGCGGCGGGATCGGCAGCCCCGCCGACCGCGCCCGCGCCGCCGTGCTGCGCGACCTGCGCCTCGGTTACATCACGCCCGAGTCCGCGCGCATCCTCTACGGCCTCTCGCCCGAGGACATCGCGAGGGTCATCCCGTGACGATCGCCCCCCCGCACGGCACTTACGACCTCGTCATCATCGGCGGCGCGATGATCGGCTCCTCCGCCGCGTGGTGGACCGCCCGCCACCCTGCCTTCCGCGGCCGCATCCTTGTCGTCGAACGCGACCCGACCTATCAGTTCGCCTCGACCACGCACACCAATTCCTGCATCCGCCAGCAGTTCGGGACCGAGGTCAACGTCCGCATCAGCCAGTTCGGCATAGAGTTCATCCGCAACTTCCGCGCCTTCATGGAAGATGCCGAAGCGCCCGAGCAGCTCTTCCTCCACGCCTTCGGCTATCTCTACCTCGCCGATACGCCCGCCTTTGCCGACACGCTGCGCGCGAACGCCGCCATGCAGAACCGCCTTGGCGCGGCCACCCGGATCATGACGCCCGATCAGATCGCCGCCGAATGGCCCTTCTACGCCCTCGACGGCATCCTCGCAGGCTCCCACAACCCCGTCGACGAAGGCTATTTCGACGGCGGCACCATGTTCGACTGGTTCCGCCGCAAGGCCCGCCAAAAGGGCGTCGACTACATCCATAACGAGGTGACCGCCCTCACCCTCGCCGGGGGCCGCGTCACCCATGTCACCCTCGCCTCGGGCGAAACCATCGCCGCCGGCACGGTGATCAACGCCGCAGGACCCCGCGCCAACGTGGTCGCCCGCATGGCCGGCCTCTCGATCCCCGTCGAACCCCGCCGCCGCTTCACCTTTGTCTTTGCCGCCGCCGAACCGCTCTCCCACGACCTGCCGCTGACGATTGACCCCTCGGGTGTGCATGTCCGCAGCGACGGCCGCCATTACATGACCGGCTGCCCCCCCGACGACGGCGACCCCGCCGCCGCCTTTGACGATTTCCGCATGGACCACGCCATCTGGGAGGACAAGGTCTGGCCCGCCATCGCCACCCGCGTCCCCGCCTTCGAACGCGTCAAGGTCCTCAACAGCTGGACCGGCCATTATGCCTACAACACGCTCGACCAGAACGCGATCATCGGCCCCCATCCCGACCTTCCGAACCTTCTCTTCGCCAACGGCTTTTCCGGCCATGGCCTGCAACAGGCCGCCGCCGTGGGCCGCGGCCTGGCCGAGCTTGTCACCGAGGGCCGCTTCACCTCGCTCGACCTCTCCCCCCTCGGCATGGACCGCATCCTGCGGGGCGAACCCCTTCTCGAACGTGCCGTGATCTGATCCCCTCACCCCGGCCCCGCCCCGCGGGTGCCGCCCCCCCTGGCCGCCAGCAACGAAAGGCCCGACCATGCTCAGGAAACTCGTCCTCACCGGTGCCCGCGGCGCGCTCGGCACCGTCCTGCGTGCCCCCCTCGCCCAGCTCTGCGACAACCTCGTCTCCACCGACATCCTCGCCGCCCCCGACGATCTTTACCCCAACGAAACCTGGCACCGCGCCGACCTCGCCCGGATGGAGGAGATCGCCCCCCTTCTCGACGGCGCCGACATGGTCGTCCACTTTGGCGCCATCGTCGACGAAAAACCCTTCGAGGATCTCTGGGGCCCGAACTTCGTCGGCGCCTACAACGTGTGGGAGGCGGCCTGGCGCCACCGTGTCCGCCGCGTCGTCTATGCCTCCTCGATCCATGCCGTCGGCATGTATCCCGTGGCCGACGGCATAGACACCGACGTCCCTCACCGCCCCGACACCTTCTACGGGCTTGCCAAATGCTTTGCCGAGGATCTGGGCCGCATGTACTGGGAAAAGCGCGGGCTCGAATCCGTTCACCTGCGCATCCTCTCCTGCACGCCTGCGCCGCAGAACACCCGCGCTCTCGGCACCTGGCTCTCTCATGGCGATCTCGTGCGGCTCGTGACCTGCGCCATCGACACGCCCGTGACCGGCTTTGCCGTTGTCTACGGCGTCTCGGCCAATACCCGCGCGCCGGTGTCCAACCACCGCGTCCCCTTTCTCGGCTACCGGCCCGAGGATAATGCCGAAACCCATGCCGCCGCGCTCTTCGCCCGCGCCCCGCAGCCCGATCCGCAGGACCTCGCGCTCAGCCGCGTCGGCGGCCCCTTCGCTGCCGTGCCACTTGGCGAAAGCGGCGTCGCGGCAATCCGCGCCATGTCCGCCGGCCGCCCCACATCGGCCAAGCCGGAACCCGGCGGCAAGCCCGCACGGAAAAAGGCAAAACCCAACACGCGCCGCAAGAGATGATGTCCGCACCCGGGGCCTGCGGCCTTTTCGCCCGGCCCCATGCGAGCCGGGGCGAAACTTGCCAAGCCCGCACACCCATGCAACGCTGATCCCGTTCCGCAAAACAAGGCAGCGAGGCTTTCCCCCGTGCAGACCGAAGGACAGCTTGCCGGCGTGGCGCTCGGTGGGCGCCAGTTGCCGCAACTCCACCTGCCCCGCAATGCCGGCATGGCGCTCGACCTCGACTGGGTCGCCCGCGTGCAGGCCAATACCTCGGCCATCGAACGCCGCGCCGCGACCCTGCCCGGCCGCCGCTCGGTGAAAAAGGACTGGCAGGCCGCCTGGCTCTGCAAGGCCGTCACGCTCATCGACCTCACCACCCTGTCGGGCGACGACACACCCGGCCGCGTCCAGCGCCTCTGCGCCAAGGCGCGCCAGCCCGTCGCGCCCTGGCTGCTCAACCGGCTCGGCCTGCCCGGGCTCACCGTCGGTGCCGTCTGCGTCTATCACGAGATGGTGGCGACCGCCGTCGCCGCCCTTGCCGGCAGCCATATCCCGGTCGCCGCCGTCTCGACCGGGTTTCCTGCGGGCCTCTCGCCCTATCCCCTCCGCATCGCCGAGATCGGCGAAAGCGTGAAGGCCGGCGCGCGCGAAATCGACATCGTCATCTCCCGTCGCCACGTCCTGACCCAGAACTGGCAGGCACTTTATGACGAAATGCGCGAGATGCGCGCCGCCGCCGGCGAGGCGCATGTCAAGGCGATCCTCGCCACGGGCGAACTGGGCACCTTGCGCAACGTCGCCCGCGCGAGCCTTGTGTGCATGATGGGCGGGGCCGATTTCATCAAGACCTCGACCGGCAAGGAGGCCGTCAACGCCACCCTCCCCGTGAGCCTCGTGATGATTCGCGCGATCCGCGACTATCACGAACGGACAGGCTTCCGGATCGGCTACAAGCCCGCGGGCGGAATCTCCAGGGCCAAGGACGCGCTCCTTTACCTTGCCCTGATGAAGGACGAACTCGGCGACCGCTGGGTGCAGCCCGACCTCTTCCGCTTCGGCGCGTCGTCGCTTCTGGGCGACATCGAACGCCAGCTGGAACACTATGTGAGCGGCGCCTATTCCGCCGCCTGGCGCCATGCAATGGCCTGAGGTGCGCTGGAAGCGCACCCTACGCCCTTGCCATGTAGGGTGCGCTTGCAGCGCACCTTTCTTCGCCCCAAGGACGCCGTCATGACAGTCAAGGATATCTTCGACAGCCTCGCCTATGGCCCCGCCCCGGAATCGACCGCCGAGGCCCGCGCCTGGATCGCCGCGCACAAGGGGCGCTTCGGCCATTTCATCGCCGGCCGCTGGACCAGACCCGGCGCCATCTTCGCCACGACGAACCCCGCAACCGGCGAGGTGCTGGCCGAGGTGACCCAG
>JBEIDZ010000014.1:0-16104 GCA_040383215.1 Paracoccaceae bacterium
CCATCGCCGGGTTCGGCTCGTCGTTCGGCTTCATGTAGGACAGCACCTTGTCCGACCCGATGTCGAGCGTGCGGAACGCCACCCGCCTGCCGCGTGCCGAGTCCATCACACGGGCATAAAGCGCCGAAAGCTCGGCCCGGCGCGGCATCTTGTTGCGGATCAGGAACTGCAGCTCGGTCCGGAAAAGCCCCACCCCCTCGGCCCCCGACCCGGCAAGCGAGGGCAGATCGGCCATCAGACCCGCATTCATCTGCAAGGATATCACCGTCCCGCAAAGCGCCTGCGCCGGCAGGTCGCGCAGGCCGGCATAACGCTCCATCGCGCGGGCCTGCATCGCGATCTTGTCGTCAAAGGCCTTGCGGATCGTCTCTTCGGGGCGCAGATGCACGATGCCCTGATCCCCGTCGACCAGGACCGCATCCCCGTTCAGCGCCTCGGTCGTGATCCCCGCCGCATGGATGACCAGCGGAATCGCCCAGGCCCGCGCCACGATCGCCGCATGGCTCCCGACCGAGCCCTCTTCAAGCACGATCCCCCGCAGCGTCTTGCCGTATTCCAGAAGCTCACCGGGGCCGATATTGCGCGCCACCAGCACCGGGTTCTCCGGCATCTCTGCCCCGGTATCCGCGCCCTGCCCCGTCAGGATGCGCAACAGCCGGTTGGACAGGTCATCGAGGTCATGGAGCCGGTCGCGCAGATAGGGGTCCGCCGCCTGCCCCATCCGGCTTCGCGCCAGCGACTGTTCCTTTTCCACCGCCGCCTCGGCCGACAGGCCCGACCCGATATCCCCCTCCATCCGTCTCAGCCAGCTGCGCGAATTGGCAAACATCCGGTAGGCCTCGAAGACCTGCACCTGATCGGGGTCCACGCTTGTCGCGGTCGACAGCATCTGGTCGACCGCCGCGCGCAGCGTGTCGATCGCTGCCCGCAGCCGCTGAAGTTCCCGCTCCGGATCGTCCGAGATCGAGTTGGTGATCACCACGCGCGGCTCGTGCAGATAGACCCGCCCCGCCGCCGCGCCCTCCTGGCCGCTTGCGCCGCGAAAGGTCACCGGTCGCTGGTGGCGCAGCGACGGCGCGCCCCCGTCGCCGCCGACAAAGGCGCCAAGCTCGGTCATCTCGGCCAGCACCATCGCCACGACCTCGAGCGCGTAGACCTCGTCGGCGGAGAACTCCCGCGCGGCCTTGGACTGCACGACCAGCACGCCCAGCGCCTCGCCCAGCCGCTGGATCGGCACGCCGCAGAAGCTCGAAAAGACCTCCTCGCCCGTTTCGGGCATGTAGCGGAAGCCCCGCTCCTGCGGGGCATTGGCAGTGTTGACCACCTGCCGCGTCCGCGCGGTGCGGCCGACCAGCCCCTCGCCCAGCCGCATCCGCGTCTTGTGCACCGACTCGGGCTTGAGCCCGACCGTCGCGCAGAGTTCCAGCGTCTCGGCGTCGCGGAAGAGAGAGACCGAACAGACCTCCGTCCCCATCGACGAGGCGATGAGCCCCACGACCCGGTTCAGCCGGTCCTGTCCCGCGCTCGTCTCGGCCAGGGCGGCGCGCAGACGGCCGAGCAGCTTGCGGCTCTCGCTCTCTGCGCGGTCGGCCATCAGGATTCTCCCTCAGCGGCCCTGGCGGGGGGCCAGACGACCTTAGATCAGAAAGCGGCCGTCAGGGGAACCGGGAAGCCATGCAGGTGCAGCATGGGTGCCGCGGTCAGCGGGGAAGCGGCGCGGTGCGGTAGAGCGTGACCTTGAGGCCGCCATGCGCGACCGGTCCCTCGACCGGCAGGAAGGGCAGTCCCGCCGCCTTTGCCAGCCCGGCATCCGCCGTGATCAGCCCCACCCGCCAGCCCGCGAAACGTTCGCGCATCACCCGCCCGAACGTGGCATAGAGCGCAAAGAGCGGCCGCCGTTCGCCGATCCGCGTGCCATAGGGCGGGTTGACGATGACCAGACCCGGCGCCACGCCTTCGGGCGGGGCCGCATCGCTGATCGCGGCACGGCGAAAGGCGCAAAGCCCCGCCACGCCCGCCCGCGCCGCATTGGCGGCCGAGGCGCGGATCGCCCCGTCATCGCGGTCGCTGCCAAAGGCTAAGACAGCCCCGGTCACCTCGGTCGGATGGCCCCGCATCGCCGCCCAGCGCACCGGATCGAACCCCGCCAGCCGCTCGAAGGCAAAGGACCGCGCCCGCCCCGGTTTCAGCCCCGCTGCCATCTCGGCCGCCTCGATGACAAAGGTCCCCGATCCGCACATCGGATCGACCACCGCCTCGCCCGGGCGGTGGCCGCAGGCGCGCAGGAACAGGGCGGCCATGTTCTCGCGCATCGGCGCGCGGCCGACCTCGGGCTTCATCCCGCGCTTGTGCAGCGCCTCGCCCGAGGTATCGACGCTCAGCGTGCAGAGATCGTCGTCGATCCGCACCTTGACCGCGACCGCCTCGCCCGGGTCCTCCTCCCGCCCCCTGGCGCCGATGATGCGCACCTCGGCCCCCAGGGTTTCGGCAATCGCGCGCCCCACCCGTTCGGCCGCCGCACCCGCGTGATAGATGCGCGAGGCATGGCATGCGGCCTCGACCCGCACCGGCACGTCGGGCCGCAGCACCTCGGCCCAGGGGAATTTGCGCGCCCGCTTGTCAAGCTGCGCCAGATGCATTGCCCGGAAGGCACCCACCCGCGCCAGCACCCGCGCAGGCCCGCGCATTTCCAGGTTCGCGCGCCAGACCTCGGGCCAGCCGCCGCTCAGCGTCACTCCGCCCGGAACGGCCGCGACGCCGGCAAAGCCCGCCTCCCGCGCCTCCTCGGCCAGCACGGATTCGAGCCCCGGGGGAGCGACAAGGAAGATTTCCGCAGGCTCGCCCTCACCCGGCATCCGACCGCCCGCGCCGGTCGTGCCGAAGGTTGGCGTAGAGCACATGGTTGCGCCAGCGCCCGTTGATCTGGAGATAGCTTTGCGCCACGCCTTCGTATTTGTAGCCGCAGCTTTCCAGAAGCCGCCGCGACGGCGTGTTTTCCGGCAGGCAGCCTGCCTCGATCCGGCTGAGGTCCATCACTGCAAAGGCGTGGTGGACCACGGCCATCAGCGCCTCGCGCATATAGCCGTGCCGGGCATGGGGCGCCCCGATCCAGTAGCCTGTCGTCCCCGCCTGCGCCGGCCCCCGGCGGATATTGTCCAGCGTGATCGCCCCGAGAAGCGCCTCGTCCTCGCGCCGGATCAGGAAGAGAGGCACCGCCGTCCCGTTCGCAATCGACCGCTGCGCCCAGTAGACGCGGTTGGTAAAGCTTTTCCGCGTCAGGTGATCGGGTGCCCAGCTCGGCTCCCAGGGCACGAGGAATTCCCGGCTTTGTTCGCGCAAGGCGACCCAGGCGCGGTAATCGGCGTGCACGGGTGCCCGCAGGATCATCCGTTCGGTATCGAGCCGGAGCCTGCGCCCGCGCCCCAGCATCAGGCCGCCAGCCTCTCCCGCAGGGCTGCGAGTGTCGGCGCCGATCCGGCCGGGCCGTAAAGCGCCATCGCCGCGCCGGCCTGCCCGGCCATCCGCCCGGCGAAGTCGCGCACCGCCCGGTCGGTCACCGCGTCGATCTTCGCGATGGCCTCCTCGATCGACGGCACCCGCCCCCAGATCGACAGCATCCGTGCCAGCCGCTCGGCCCGGGTCGAGGGGCTTTCGAGCCCCATCAGCATCCCGGCCTTCATCTGCGCCCGCGCGCGGGCGACTTCGGCCCCGCTCATGTCGTTGGCCGCCCGGCGCAATTCGTCCACCGTCAGATGGGCAAGCTCTCCGATATCCTCGGCCGAAGTGCCGGCATAGATCGTCGTCAGCCCGGTATCTTCATAGGCGCCGGTCTGGGCAAAGATCGTATAGCAGAGGCCCCGTTTCTCCCGCGCCTCCTGAAAGAGCCGCGACGACATTCCACCGCCCAGCGCCATCGACCAGACCTGCGCGGTATGGATATCGTCGCTGCGGTAATCCGGCCCTTCGAGCGCCAGCGCGAAATGCACCTGCTCCAGGTCCTTGATCTCCCGCCGCTCTCCGCTTCTCCAGCGCGCAGGCTCGATCAGCCGCGGCCGCGCGACCGGCGAAAGATGCCCGAACAGCCCTTCGGCCGCGCGGCAGACCGCCTCGTGGTCGACCGCGCCCGCGGCGCAGAGGATCATCTGCCCCGGCGCGTAATGTTCGGCCACGAAAGTCGTCAGGTCGCCCCGCCCGTAGGCCTCGATCCGCCCCGTCTCGCCCAGGATCGTGCGGCCCAGCGGCTGGTCCGGAAAGGCCGCCTCCTGCAGCCAGTCAAAGACGATGTCGTCGGGCGTATCCAGCGCCTGCCCGATCTCCTGCAGGATCACGCCCCGCTCGACCTCGATCTCCTCCTCGGCAAAGGCGGGGTTGAGCAGGATGTCCGCGATCACCTCAAGCGCGAGGCCCGTATCCTCCTCCATGACCCGCGCGTAATAGGCCGTCATCTCGCGCGAGGTATAGGCGTTGATATAGCCCCCCACATCCTCGATCGCCTCGGCAATCTGCAATGCCGTCCGCGTCGCCGTACCCTTGAAGGCCATATGTTCCAGGAAATGCGCGATCCCGTTCTGCTCGGCCCGTTCGTGGCGTCCGCCCGCCAGAACCCAGACCCCGATCGAGGCCGATTTCAGCCCCGGCATGTCCTCGGTCGCGATGCGGAACCCGTTGGAAAGCGTGTGCAGCCTGACGGTCACGTCGCGATGATCCTTCAGATTCTGGCCCTGATGATGGACCGCAGTTCGCCCAGGTCGTTGCCGACCCGCGTCACCCGTTCCGGCCGGTCATACAGGTCGCCCATGCGCGAGGGAAGGGGGGGCCGGACCCCCGTCGCCGCCGCCACCGCATCGGGAAACTTGGCCGGATGCGCGGTGGCCAGCGTCACCATCGGGACCGGGCCAAGGAACTCCTCGGCCACATGCACGCCCACCGCCGTATGCGGGCAGAGGACCTCGCCCGTCGTCGCCGCGATCCGGGCGATGGTCTCTGCCGTCTCGGTCTCGGACGCCCGGCCCGAGCCGAAGCGTTCGCGCAGCCAGGCCCAGACCCCAGCGCCCAGGTCGAACCCGCCCGACTGCGACAGCGATGCCATCCGCGCCCGAACCCCGGCCGCATCCCGCCCGCAGGCTTCGAACAGCGCGCGTTCGAAATTCGACGACACCTGGATATCCATCGACGGGCTGATCGAGGGCACGACCGCCCCCTTGACCTGCCGCCCGGTCTCCAGCGTGCGGTGCAGGATGTCGTTCTGGTTCGTGGCAATCACCAGCCGCGCCACCGGCAGCCCCATCGCCCGCGCCACATGGCCGGCATAGATGTCGCCGAAATTGCCTGTGGGCACGGTGAAGGCGACCTCCCGCCCCGGCGCGCCGAGCGCCGCGGCGGCGGTGAAATCATAGACCACATGCGCCAGCACCCGCGCCCAGTTGATCGAATTCACCCCCGCCAGCCGCACCTCGTCGCGAAAGGCAAGGTCGTTGAACAGGTCCTTGAGCCGCGCCTGGCAATCGTCGAAATCGCCGTCGAGCGCGAGCGCATGGACATTGCCCTCGACCGGCGTCGTCATCTGCCGCCGCTGCACCTCGGACACCCGCCCATGCGGGTAGAGGATGAAGACATCCACCCCCTTCAGCCCGCGGAACGCCTCGATCGCGGCCGATCCGGTGTCGCCGCTCGTCGCCCCCACGATGGTGATCCGGCTGCCCGACCGCGCCAGCACGGCCTGGAACATCTGCCCGATCAGCTGCATCGCAAAGTCCTTGAAGGCCAGCGTCGGCCCGTGGAACAGCTCGCACAGGAAATGGTTCGCCCCGATCTGCACCAGCGGCGCCCGCGCCGCATGGCCGAACCCGGCATAGGCCGCCCCGATCAGGCCGCGGAACTCGGCCTCGGTGAAGGTATCCCCCACGAAGGGCCGCATCACCCGGAAGGCCGTCTCCTCATAGCTCAGCCCCGCCAGCGCGGTGATGTCGGCCCGGTCCATGACCGGCACCGCCTCGGGGACGTAAAGCCCGCCGTCGCGGGCAAGCCCTGTCATCATCGCTGCGCCGAAGTCGAGCAGGGGCGCCTGACCCCGGGTCGAGACATACCGCATCAGAGCGCCCCTCCCCTGGCCGGGCGCGTGGCGCGCCAGGCCAGAAGCCCCGCCATCGCTGCCCAGACGGCAGCGAGCGAAAACCACGTGATCGCATAATTCAGGTGATCGTTGGGAATGCCGGCCGTGTCGATCGGCCAGGGTGTCACCCCAAGGTCGGCCCCCGTCACCTCGCGCGCCACGACCAGCACCTGCTCGGTCCCGAGAGCCGCGGCCATTGCCGGCACGTCGCGCGCAAACCAGATGCCGCGCGCCGTGTCGGGCGCAGGCGTCCAGCCGTCCGTCTCGTCCGGCCAGTGCAGGTTGCCGGTGACCGTCACCGCGCCGGCCATGCGGGACGCGTCCTTCTGCGCCTCCGGGACGAAGCCGAGGTCGACCATCACGCGCCGGTCTTCTGCCGTCAGGACCGAGATCACGCGATAGCCCGGCCCCTCTTCCTTGCGCGAGGTCAGGACGTGCAGCTCCTCTCCGCCCAGCGCGCCGCTTGCCGTGACCGGCAGATAAATGTCCCGCGCGCGGTCAGGCGCCCCGGGCAGCGCGACCGGCTCGGCCGCGATCTTTGCCTCGATCTGCGCGAGAATCGCGTCCTTCCATTCCAGCCGCCGGAGTTGCCATGTGCCCAGCGCAATCAGCACCGCGCAGCCCGCGATGCCCAGAAGAACCGGAAAGGCGATCCGCCTCAGCACGCTTTGTCCCTTGTCCCGCAGCCTTGGATGAAAACGCGCGGGACGATCATCCCGCGCGTCCGCATCACCCGCAACGCCGGCAGGGTCAAGCCCCGCCCGGTGGGTGTCAGCTGCCCCAGATGTAGACGGCAAAGAACAGGAACAGCCAGACCACGTCGACGAAGTGCCAGTACCAGATCGCCGCTTCGAAGCCGACATGCTTTTCGGGCGTGAAATGCCCGCGATAGACGCGCATCAGGCAGACGAACAGGAAGATCGTCCCGATGATCACATGCAGCCCGTGGAACCCCGTCGCCATGAAGAAGTTGGCGCCATAGATGTTACCTGCCAGGCCAAAGGCGGCGTGAGTGTATTCATAGGCCTGCAGGACCGTGAAGGCGAGGCCGAGGACGATCGCGAGGATCAGGCCATTCTTCACGTCGCGGCGGTTGTTTTCATGCACAAGCGCATGATGCGCCCAGGTTGCCGCCATCCCCGAACAGAGCAGGATCAGCGTGTTGATCAGCGGCAGATGCCAGGGGTCGAAGGTCTCGATCCCTGCCGGCGGCCAGACGCCGTCGACCGCCGGGCTTTCGGGCCCCATCGGGTACAGCGCATGCTTGAAGAAGCTCCAGAACCAGGCCGCAAAGAACATCACCTCCGACATGATGAAGAGGATGAAGCCATAGCGCAGGCTCAGCCGCACCACCGGCGTATGGTCGCCGGCCATGCTTTCGCTCACCACGTCCGACCACCAGCCGAACATGTTGTAGAGGATGATCAGGAACCCCACGAGGAAGAGCCAGTAATCGGAAAAGAAACCGCCGTCGCCGTGGAACCCCCGGACCGCCCCGAACAGCATCAGAAAGACGCCGATCGCCGTCGTGAAGGGCCAGATGGAAGGCTGGAGGATGTGGTAGTCGTGCTGCTTGGCAGTGGCCATTGGTCTTCCCTCGTCGTCTTTCGTCGCGCGTCCGCCCTTGCGGCGGTCAGTTGCTGATCGCTTCCGTCGTTGCCTGCGGGCCTGTCAGTGCGGGGTCGAGTGCGGCCTGCTCGGTCGGTTCGGGCGGGTCGATTTCATAGAAGGTATAGCTGAGCGTGATCTCGTGCACGAAGCGGCCTTCGGGATCATCCAGGATTTCGGGATCGACAAAGAAGCTGACGGGCATCAGCACCGTTTCGCCGGGTTGCAGGACCTGTTCCTGGAAGCAGAAGCAGGCGATCTTGTCGAAGTAGCCGCCCGCCGCATAGGGCGTGACGTTGTAGCTTGCCGATCCTGCCACGACCCGGTCGGTCGGGTTGTGCGCTTCGTAGAAGGCAAGGCCGGTTTCGCCAAGGCGCACCGTCATGGTCCGTTGGACCGGCTTGAAGGTCCAGGGCATGCCGCGGTCGAGCGAGGCGTCGAACCGCACCGTCACCGTCTGGTCGAGGATCGTGTCCGGCGCTGCCTGGGCCAGGCCGGGCGTGCCGCCAAAACCCGTGACGCGGCAGAACCAGTCGTAGAACGGCACCGCCGCCCAGGCGAGCGAGCCCATCACCACGACCACGCCCGCCGTCTGGACCAGGGTGCGGTAGCGCGGATCCGTGTTCGGCAGGAACTTCATGACCCCTCCGCGGGTGGCACGATCTGCGGGCGCGGCGCATGGTCGAAGGATTCGAATTGCCGGATGTCGCCGAGCGTCTGGACCTTGACCACCGTCAGGCCAAAGACCACGCCGACCAGCCCCACAAGCACCGCGAGCAGGCCCAGGTTGCGCCCCCGCCGCCGCCCGTGCAATTCATGTTCGACCCGGATCACCATGGCCAGGACCCCAGGCCCGCTGCGCGAAGCCCCGCTTCGGCGAGAAGCGCGCCGAAATGCAGGAAGAGGTAGGACAGCGACATCCGGAAGGCCCGTTTTTCGGCTGCAAAGCCATCGGCCTGTGCCGCTGGCTCGTCCCTTTGCCAGAGGGTGAGGCAGGCCAGCAGGAACCGCGCGTTCAGCACCAGCGACGCCGCGAGGTAGAACCCCCCGCCGATCGGCGTGAACCCGATCGCCAGTGCCACCGGCGCGAGCAGGACCGCATAGGCCAGGATGTGGTTGCGCGTCACGCGCGGTCCGTGCGTTTCGGTCAGCATCGGCACCCGCGCATCGCCGTAGTCCGACTTCACGAACAGCGCGAGCGCCCAGAAATGCGGCGGCGTCCACATGAAGATCAGCGCGAACATCAGCGCGGCTTCGACGCTCACGCCGCCTGTCGCCGCGGCCCATCCGATCACCGGGGGGAAGGCGCCGGCCGCGCCGCCGATCACGATGTTCTGGGGCGTCGCCCGCTTGAGCCACATCGAATAGACGACGGCATAGAAAAAGATCGTGAAGGCCAGCAGTCCCGCCGCCAGCGCATTCGTGGCCAGCCACAGCAGCACGACCGCAAAGCCCGAAAGGGCAAGGCCGAGGCCAAGTGCCTCGCCCGCCGCGACCCGGCCGGCCGGGATCGGGCGCCGTGACGTGCGCCGCATGCGGGCGTCGATGTCGGCATCCCACCACATGTTGAGCGCGCCCGAGGCGCCGGCGCCGACCGCGATGCAGAGGATCGCAACAAAGCCGATGAAGGGATGCACCGGCACAGGCGCGACCAGCATGCCCACCAGCGCCGTGAAGACGACCAGCGACATGACGCGCGGCTTGAGCAGCGCGACATAATCGCCGAAACCCGCCTCTTTCGGCAGGGTCTCGCGCGGGTCGATGATCGTGCTGGCGTCGGTCATCCACTGTCCGTTTCCGGCCCCGGCTGCGGGTGCCTGCCGTCCCAGCGCCCTGCGGCCCCAGAGCCTTTGGCCCGGACCGGCGGCCCGGGCGGGTGTCGTTTCACATCGCGTATTCCGTCCGCGCCTCGGCCAGCCAGGCCTCGTAGGCTTCGGGGCTGACCACCTTGACCGTGATCGGCATGTAGGCATGGTCCTTGCCGCAAAGCTCCGAACACTGGCCGAAGAAGATGCCCTCCTGGTCGGCCCTGAACCAGAGCTGCGCCAGGCGCCCCGGCACCGCGTCCTGCTTCACGCCGAAGGCTGGGATCGTCCAGGAATGGATCACGTCTGCAGCTGTGACCTGCATCACCACGATCGCACCCGTGGGCACCACGACCGCCGTATCCGTCGCCAGACGGAATTCCTGCGCGCTGTAGCCGGCCTCGACCAGCTGTGCCTCGATGTCGGGGTTGAGGTTGCCCTCTCCGTAGCCGATCATGAAGCTGTCGAAGGCGATCCCCTCGTCGGGGTATTCGTAGGACCAGTACCACTGGTTCCCCGTGACCTTGATCACGATGTCGCCTTCGGGGATTTCCTGCTCCTCGAACAGGACGGGAAGCGACAGGGCGCCGATGAAGACGAGGATGACGACCGGGATCACCGTCCAGGCGACTTCGAGCGGGGAATTGTGCGTGAAGTTCGCGGGCGTCGGGTTGCGCCGGGCGTTGTAGCGGATGACGACCCAGGCCAGCAGCGCGACGACGAAGAGCGTGATCGCCGTGATGATGACCAGGATGAACCCGTCCAGCCATTGCAGGTCGCGGGCGATGGAGGTTGCCGCGGGCTGGAAGCCCATCGCGCCGTCGACGGGGGCGCCCACGATCGGCAGGTCGGGGACCGAGGGCTGCGCCGTTGCGGCACCGCCCGCCAGCAGACCCGCAAGGGTTGCACCGGAAAAGATCGCGCCGGTCGTTTCCCGGCCCTTGAAGAATGTCATCGCGTTCCCATCCTCGTCAGGCTGCACCGCTTGCGGCCGCCTTGGGGCGACCCGGGCGAATTCCCTGTTTCTGACTGTCGTCTTCCCATATCCTGCCGTCCATCACAAGCCGCCCGATTGCGTCACAAGGACGCTCTCCTGCGCAAGACCCCGGAAAGGCCCGCATATCCCATGCCGTCGTTTCGCCCCTTCGACACCCATCTTGACCGTGCCCGCGCCGAGGCCCTTCTGCGCGAGGCGCTCGCCGGCGCCGATGACGGCGAGCTGTTCCTCGAACGCCGCCGGGCCGAGGTGCTGTCCTTCGACGACGGCCGCCTGAAGACCGCGAGTTACGACGCCGCCGAAGGCTTTGGCCTGCGCGCCGTGCGCGGAGAGACGGCCGGTTATGCCCATTCCACCACGATCACCGAAGCGGCGCTGCGCCGTGCCGCGGCCACCGCGCGGCTGGCCGTGGGCGCGGGCGGCGGCACGCTTGCCGATGCGCCCAATCCCACCAACCGCCGCCTTTACACCGATGCCGATCCGCTCGAAGGCGCGAGCTTCCCGGTGAAGGTCGACATCCTGCGCGAGATCGATGCCTATGCCCGCGGGCTTGACCGTCGTGTCGTCCAGGTTTCGGCCAGCATCGCCGCCAGCCTGCAGGAGGTCGCGATCCTGCGCCCCGAGGGCACGCTTGTCACCGACATCCGTCCGATGGCGCGGCTCAACGTCTCGGTCATCGTCGAGGAGAACGGCCGGCGCGAACAGGGCGGCTCGGGCGGCGGCGGCCGCACCGGGCTCGAGGCGCTCCTCACCCCCGCCCGCTGGCAGGCCGAGGTGCAGGAGGCGCTGCGGATCGCGCTTGTCAACCTCTCTGCCGAAGACGCGCCGGCCGGCATGATGGATGTCGTGCTTGGCCCCGGCTGGCCGGGCGTGCTTCTCCACGAGGCCGTGGGCCACGGGCTCGAAGGCGACTTCAACCGCAAGGGCACCTCTGCCTTTGCCGGGCTGATGGGCACCCGCGTTGCCGCGCCCGGCGTCACCGTGCTTGACGACGGTACCATGCCTGACCGGCGCGGCTCGATCAGCGTCGACGACGAAGGCACGCCCTCGGGCCGTACGGTGCTGATCGAGGACGGAATCCTTGTCGGCTACATGCAGGACCGCCAGAACGCCCGCCTGATGGGGGTCGCGCCCACCGGCAACGGGCGGCGCGAAAGCCATGCGCATATCCCGATGCCGCGGATGACCAATACCTACATGCTTTCGGGCGACGCCGACCCTGCCGCGATGGTGGCCGAGGTCAGGGACGGCATCCTCGCCGTGGGGTTTGGCGGCGGGCAGGTGGACATCACCTCGGGCAAGTTCGTCTTTTCCTGCACCGAGGCCTACCGCATCAGAAACGGGGTCAGGGGGGCGCCGGTCAAGGGCGCGACGCTGATCGGCGACGGTGCGACCGCGCTGCGCCGGATCCGCGCCATCGGCAATGACATGGCGCTCGATCCCGGGATCGGGAATTGCGGCAAGTCGGGGCCATGGGTGCCCGTGGGCGTGGGCCAGCCTTCGCTCCTCATCGGCGGGCTGACGGTTGGGGGCGCGGCGGCCTGACGCGCCCTGCCGGGGAACGGCCGAAAAAGGTGCGCGGGGGGCCGCGGCAGTTTACGTCACGTTAACCATTAGGCCTTACGACTCGGTCCTGCAGCAGACGAGGACCAGAATGGCCGCGAAAGGATCGTCTTCCACTCACCCCCCACTCCCACCCAGCACGGAGGAAGATCTGCTGGACTGGCTTCGCCTGCTGCGCTCGCGCCGGGTGGGGATCGCAACCTTCTGGCGCCTGATCGACGATCACGGGACCGCCCGGGCCGCACTTGCCGCGCTGCCTGCCGTGGCGCGTGCGGCCGGCGTGGATGGCTATACGCCCTGTCCCGAAGGTGTCGTCCGTGCCGAACTTGCCGCCGGCGCCCGTGCCGGGGCGCGGCTCGTCCGCCATGGCGATCCGGCCTATCCCGCCGCGCTGACCGATATCGCCGACGCGCCTCCGCTGCTGTGGATGCGTGGCCGGACCGGACTGCTCGGTCGGCCGATGATCGCGCTTGTGGGCGCGCGCAATGCCTCTTCACTCGGGCTGCGGATGGCGAGGTCGCTTGCCGCCGACCTCTCCCAGGCCGGTTTCGTCGTCGTTTCGGGCCTTGCCCGCGGCATCGATGCCGCGGCGCATGCCGCCGCGCTTCCGGGGGGCACGGTGGCTGTCATGGCGGGGGGGGTGGATGTGGTCTATCCGGCCGAAAACCTGACACTCGCCGGCGAGATTGCGGCACAGGGCCTGCTTGTTTCCGAACAGCCGATGGGGCTTGAACCGCTGGCGCGGCATTTTCCGGCCCGCAACCGCATCATATCGGGTCTTGCCCGGGGCGTTGTCGTGGTCGAGGCGGCGGCAAAGTCCGGCAGTCTGATCACTGCGCGGACCGCTCTCGACCAGGGGCGCGAAGTGACGGCCGTGCCCGGCCATCCCTTCGATGCCCGGGCCTCGGGCTGCAACATGCTCATCCGCGACGGGGCAACGCTCGTGCGGTCTGCCGCCGATGTGATCGAGGCGCTGGGCCATGACGCCCCCGCGCCTGGCGCGGCGGAGCCTGCGGCGGCGCAGGCTGACATCGCCGGGTCCGGGCGGGGCGGGAGCGTGGGGATGCGCCACGTGGTTGCGGCCGCCGGCACGGCGGAGGCTCGAGCCCCATGGCCGGACCAGAGTGCCGGTGCCGGGCCTGAGCGTGGCGGGAGCGCGGACCTGCGCCGGGTGGCAGCGCTGCATGGCCAGATTCTTGACCGGCTGGGTCCGTCGCCGCTGGCCGAAGACCAGCTTATCCGCGACCTTGCCCGCGACAGCCGGGAAGTCGCGCCCGCCCTGCGTCACCTCGAACTCGAAGGGCGCATCACCCGCGCGCCCGGCGGGGTGCTGGCCCGCGTGGACTGACCACCTGCACCGGACGGCGCACCCCGGCAGACCCGATTTCCCCGATCCTGGCCGCGCGGGCAAAGCCCGGCGGCGGCCCGGCAGGGCGGGCAAAGCCCGCCTCACTTGCCGCGGCGCGGGAAAAACCCGCGCCGCGGACCTTCACCGGCCCGTGAAGTTTCCGGACGGGCAGCCCGATCGGCCGGCAGAATCAATCCCCTGCGCGGTCAAGGCCTGCCCGGGATGCCGGGGCCGCGCCGCCCCCGCCCGTCGCGCATTGACATCCCCCCGACCGCCGGCCCATCTAGCGGCGCAGTCCGGACCGCCGGACCGGCCACCCCTGAGCCAAGGTCCCCCATGCCCGTCGTTGTCGTCGAATCGCCCGCCAAGGCCAAGACCATCAACAGCTACCTGGGCCGCGACTATACCGTGCTCGCCTCCTATGGCCATGTCCGGGATCTGCCCGCCAGGGACGGCTCGGTCGATCCCGACCAGGATTTCGCCATGCTCTGGGAGGTCGACCCCGACAGCCGCAAGCACCTCAAGGCCATCGCCGACGCACTGAAGGACGACCCCGCGCTCATCCTCGCCACCGACCCCGACCGCGAAGGCGAGGCGATTTCCTGGCACCTCGCCCAGGCCCTGCGCGACCGCAAGGCGCTGGGCCGCGACGCCTCGGTCCGTCGCGTCACCTTCAACGCCATCACCCGTGCCGCCGTCGCCCAGGCGATGGACAATCCCCGCGACGTCGATCAGGCGCTGGTCGATGCCTACCTCGCGCGGCGGGCGCTCGACTATCTCGTCGGCTTCAACCTCTCTCCCGTGCTCTGGCGCAAGCTGCCCGGCGCGAAATCCGCCGGCCGGGTGCAATCCGTCTGCCTCCGGCTCGTCGTCGAACGCGAGATGGAAATCGAGGCCTTCCGGCCCCGCGAATACTGGAGCGTCCGCGTTGCGCTCCTCACCCCCCGCGGACAGCCCTTCGAGGCCGACCTCGTCCAGCTCGCCGGCCGCAAGCTCGACCGCTTCGACCTCGCCAACGAAACCGCCGCCGACATGGCCGTGCAGGCGATCCGCTCGCGCGACCTCGCCGTCACCGCGGTCGAGGCCAAGCCCGCCACCCGCGGCCCCGCCGCACCCTTCATGACCTCCACCCTGCAGATGGAGGCCTCGCGCAAGCTCGGTTTTTCGGCCAAGCAGACGATGAGCACCGCCCAGCGTCTCTACGAAGCCGGCCACATCACCTACATGCGCACCGACGGCATCGACATGGCGCCCGAGGCGGTGATGGCCGCGCGCGACGCGATCCGCGCCCGCTTCGGCGAGGACTACCTGCCCAAATCGCCCCGGATGTACCGCAACAAGGCGATTAACGCGCAGGAAGCGCATGAATGCATCCGTCCCACCGACATGACCCGCCCGGCCGACAGGATCGGCCTGACCGATGCCGACCAGCGCCGCCTCTATGACCTCATCTACAAGCGCACGCTCGCCTCGCAGATGGCCGATGCCCGCTTTGAACGCACCACGGCTGACATCGCGAGCCGCGATGGCCAGGTCGGCCTGCGCGCCACCGGCCAGGTCGTGCTCTTCGACGGCTTCACCGCGATCTACCTGGAAGGCCAGGACGACAGCGGCGAAGACGACGAAGGCCGCCTGCCGCAGATGGCCGCGGGCGATCCGCTGCGCAAGGACGCGATCACGCCCGTCCAGCACTTCACCCAGCCGCCCCCCCGCTATACCGAGGCGAGCCTGGTCAAGCGGATGGAAGAGCTTGGCATCGGCCGCCCCTCGACCTATGCCACGATCCTCTCCACGATCCAGGACCGCGGCTATGTCACCAAGGACAAGGGCCGCCTTTCGCCGACCGACCAGGGCCGGCTCGTCACCGTCTTTCTCTCCAACTACTTCCGGCGCTACGTCGACTACGACTTCACCCGCCGGCTCGAGGCACAGCTCGACGAGGTCAGCGCGGGCGATGCCGGATACAAGGACGTGCTGCGCCAGTTCTGGCGTGACTTCTCGGCCGCGCTCGCCGAAACCGCCGACCTGCGCATCGGCGAGGTGCTCGACCGCATCGACGAGGCGCTCGCCCCCCATCTCTATCCCCCGCGCGAGGATGGCGCCGATCCCCGCCTCTGCCCCAACTGCGGCAAGGGGCGGCTCTCCATGCGGACCGCACGCGCGGGGGGCGCCTTCATCGGCTGTTCGAACTATCCCGAATGCCGCTTTACCCGCCCATTCGGCCCCCCGGGCGCGGAGGGCGAAGGCATCGGCCCCGACGGCCGCCTGCTTGGCCATGACGACGGCCAGCCCGTGACCCTGCGCGACGGCCGCTTCGGCCCCTATGTCCAGAAGGGCGAGGTGACGGCCGAGACCCCCAAACCCCCGCGCGCAAGCCTGCCCAAGGGCTGGCAGCCCGCCGGGATGGACCTTGCCCGCGCGCTTGAGCTGCTGTCGCTGCCCCGCGTGATTGGCCCCCACCCCGAGGATGGCCAGCCGATCGAGGCCGGCATCGGCCGCTTCGGCCCCTTCGTCCGGCATGGCACGACCTATGCCAACCTGCGCGAGGCCGACGAGGTCTTTGCCATCGGCATGAACCGCGCGGTCGAGGTGCTGGCCCAGAAGGCCGCCGGCCGCGGCGGCCGCGGTGCGCGCGGCACGACCGAACCGCTCCGCCTTCTGGGCGATCATC